>JAVVGH010000153.1:0-3215 GCA_032249215.1 Pyrobaculum sp. | reverse complement strand
GTATGCCTTAAACACGCTCATCGTCGTGTAGTTGCCGGAAAGTTATATATTTTGGCAACGCGTCCTAGACGTGAGGCTGTCAGGCGTGGCCGATCTCCCTCTACACGACGGACATGTACCCGCCTGGTTGTTGACACGTATGAAGAAGCTGGCCTGGCTTATCCTGCGAATCATGAATGACCTCTACGGCCCCGACGGGATAGTGGAGAGGTTCGCCCACCCCGTCTTCTTCCAAGCCTTCAACAACATAATCGGCATGGATTGGGACAGCTCGGGGAGCACCACCGTCACCACGGCAGTTGTTAAAGAGACGTTGCAGAGGTCAGACATCTCTGTAAGAGTCGCCGGAGGCAAGGGGAGGCATGCGCTAGACACGCCAAAAGAGCTGGGCGAAATAGCGAAGCTCTTTGACCTAGACGCGGAGGGTCTGGTAACCGCGTCGAGGCTTGTCGCCAAGGTGGATAACGCCTTGGTACAAGACGGATACGACATATACCACCACGCCTTTTTCGTGTCGGAGACGGGTAGATGGGGGGCTGTTCAACAGGGCATGAACCCCCAAGTCAAGATGGCGCGGCGGTACCATTGGCTCCACGCAGAGGATTTCTTCAACAGCCCACACGCCGGCATAATAGGAGTTAGGCAAAACCAAGTCCTGAACCTAGCGTCGAGACACAGCAAGGGAAACAGAGACGTGGTGCTTGAGCTGGTGAACGAGGGGGCCGCCAAGGTGGCTAGGTACCTCCCGTTGCTACGAGGCCAAGCACCTCTCGTCGATACACCCTACTACCACCCATACGTCAAGCTGGACGTAGATCCAAAGACTGTGCTGAGGAATCTCCCCCCTCCTAAATCGGTAGCCGACTTCAGAGAGCTTCTGCTTAAGTATAGAGTGGGCCCAAAGACGCTACGCGCCCTCTCGCTTGTCGCCGAGCTTGTCTACAAGGCGCTGGCCGACTGGAACGACCCGGCCGTAGACCCCTTTAAATTCGCCTTCGCAGTAGGCGGCAAAGACGGGGTGCCGTATCCCGTTGACAGGAGGACATACGATGAACTCGTCGCATTACTAGACGCCGCGGTGGAAAAGACGCGCAACGACCCGGGGCTTCACCGGCACCTGGCGCATCTCGCCAAGAGGGCGGAGACGTGGCGGTTCCCCGCAGACAAGAAGAGGCCTACCTAAGGCGTGTCGAAACAGGCGGGCTTTAACTGGGCCCACTGAGCCGCCCTAGAAGGGTCGTCAAGGACGTATCTGCCGACTATTTCGAAGTCGGCCCCGGCGTTTATGGCGTCTCCCGGCCGTCCGCCCTGGGCCCCTATGCCGGGCGTAATTATTCTGTATCTACAGCCGATGCGCCTACGTGCGTAGGCAACAACGTGGGGCTGGTTGCCCGGCAACACGATCCCACGCACCCCCTCGATTTTTTCAAGTAGCTTCTCCCATACCTCATCGTATAGCGTCGGCGCTGTCATTTTGACCAAGACATACACATGCTCGCCCTTTGGGATGGAGGGGTGTAGAAAGCCGTGTACAATTACGCAACACGCGCCCCGGCTTACAACCTTCTCGATAACCCTTTCCACTATATGCGGCACATCTGCCAACTTGAGATCCACAATTACATTTCCGTATCTTGCTATTTCGCTAATGATGGAGACGCCCCCCTCAAAAACCAGATCCCAGCCAACCTTAAACGTCAAGCCCTTAAGCAACTTCGCGACGTCTAGAGCCCGCAGGACGTTGGTGTCCAGGGCCACCACAAGCGGGGTCACGCCCCTCAATTTTTAATACAATATAAATGCTCTATTGAACATGTGGCGTAACCGCGACGTGATCTCCGCCCGCGATTTCACCAGGGCGGATCTTGAGGAGCTTTTTGAAACTGCGAAGTATATGGAGAAGTACGCCAAAAGCCGCCTAGACGTGTTGAGGGGCAAGATTATGGCGGTTGCGTTTTTTGAGCCGTCTACCCGCACAAGGTTGAGCTTTGAGGTGGCCATGAAGAGACTTGGGGGCGACGTGGTTGGGTTTTGGGGCGCCGAGGGCACAAGCGTTGAGAAGGGGGAGACTTTGGCGGACACCATCAAGATGCTGGACGCCTATTCTAACATAATAGTCATCAGACACAGGTATGAAGGGGCTGCGAAGCTGGCCGCCGAGGTGGCGGAGAGCCCCGTCGTCAACGGCGGCGATGGGGCGTTTAACCACCCAACCCAGGCCATGCTGGATATCTACACGATGTGGAGGGAGTTCGGACGTGTAGATGGGCTAAATATAGGTCTGCTTGGCGATCTGCGCCACGCGCGCACCGTGAATAGCCTGCTGGAGGCGCTTGCGAATTTCAACGTAAGGGTCTACTTGATATCGCCGGAATACCTGCGTCCACGCGCTGAGACTATAGACTACGTCCGGTCAAGGGGTCTGAAGCTTAGTTTCCACACAAACGTGGAGGAGGTCATCGGCGAGCTCGACGTGATGTACGTGGTCAGGATTCAGAAAGAGCGGTTTATCGACCCGCTTGAGTACGAGAAGGTGAAGGGGAGCTACAGAGTTGCCCCCGACATGTTGCGAAACGCCAAGAAGAGCCTTATAGTGCTCCACCCGCTACCGCGGGTAGACGAAATAGATCCAAGGGTGGACGCAACCCCTCATGCGAAGTATTTCAAACAAGCGGCGTTGGGGGTGCCCCTCAGGATGGCGCTTATATACCTGATCTTGTCATAACGGCTATGATCCTGGCTGTGAACGACGTCGTAATCGACGGCCCCCAGAGGCTTATCGGTAAAGACGGAAAGACCGAGTTCGTGGTGCGGGAAGCCGCTATGAAGGACCTAAACGACGTGATCACGATAAATAGGAGGGTTCTGCCTGAAAACTACCCCAGCTGGTTCTTCGTGGAGCATCTCGAGCAGTTTCCTAAGGCGTTTATAGTGGCGGAGGTCGGCGGAAGGGTGGTGGGGTACGTCATGTCCCGAGTGGAGTACGGCTGGAGCAATTTTGTTAAGGGGAAGCCCGTGAGGAAGGGGCATATAGTCTCCGTAGGCGTGCTTCCCGAGGCCAGGAGGCTCGGCATAGCCACCGTCATGATGCTGAGAGCCATGAAGGCCATGAAAGTGTATTACGGAGCCGCCGAGGTGTATCTGGAGGTGCGCGTGTCGAATACGCCTGCGATCTCTCTATACGAGAAGCTCGGCTACAGAGTGGTGGGGCGGAT
>JAVVGH010000152.1:0-3221 GCA_032249215.1 Pyrobaculum sp. | reverse complement strand
TTCACCTCGCGTATGCCCTCAATCGCTTGGTTCAGCTCCTCTGTGTTTTCCGCGACAACCTTCACGACGATGTCGTATTCGCCGGTTATCTCAGACACAGACACCACGTTTCTCAAAGCCGCCAGCCGCCTAGCCACTGAGGTTGTGTAGACGTTGTTGGCTACCTTGAGCCATACATAAGCCTCTATGTGTTTATTCACCTTGGCCCTGTAGGGCGTGTTTGTGACCTTCTCAAGTATCTCCAGGAGGTCCTCGTCTCTAAGGCGCCGCGCGTTGCTCCGCTTTACCTCCTCCACCACCTTATCCACCACCTCGGGAGGCACCGAGATCCCCATGCGCTCCAGCCTGTGTTGCACAGCCTTCCTCCCGCTGTATTTATCCAGGGAAAAGTCGCGACCCCTCCCCACCACCTCAGGCGGTATAGGCTCGTAGGTCTCGGGGTTCGCCAACACGCCAGCTTGGTGGACGCCCGCCTTGTGGGTAAACACGTTCTCCCCGACCACGGGGAAGTTCGGCATGACCGTTATGCCGCTTGCCGCTTCCACCACGGCAGTTATCTCTGGCAGCTTCTCCAGCTTTACGAGCTTCACGCCTTTGTGGTAGTAATACGCGGCGGCGAAGGCCTGGAGCGGCGTTATCCCAGCCCTCTCGCCCAGCCCGTTGACCGTGGTGTGGACCACGTCGGCCCCGCCCTCCACCGCGGCGAGGCTGTTGGCCACCGCCATGCCGAAGTCGTTATGGGCGTGTATGTCAAGGCCGACGCCCGGCACAGCCGCCTTGACCTTGGCGAAGACCTCCCTAGCTCTATCTGGCGTGAAGACGCCCACTGTGTCCGCTATGCTGACTCTGTCGGCCCCCGCCTCATACGCCGTCTTCACGACTTGGATGAGGTAGTCGAGATCTGCGCGGGACGCGTCTTCCGCCGTGAACCTTACGGCGACGCCGTGGGACTTCACCATGGACACCATCTCGGCGATGATCTGGAGGGCCTCCCCCCTCGTCTTTCTGTGTTTGTACTTGAGGTGTATGTCGCTGACGCCGTAGAACACGGCGACGCGGTCAGGCTCCAGCGAGGCTGCGTTTTCGAGATCCTGCCTCACCGCGCGGCTGTGGACCACAATGTGGCTCGTGATTTCGCCGTTGTGCTTAAGCTGGATGATCTTCTTAATGGCGGATTTTATGTCGGGGGCCACGCTGGGGTCGCCCACTTCTATCATCCCCACGCCGATGTCTGAAAGCGCCTTGGCGATCCTCACACGCCACTCCTCGGAGAACACCACGCCAGGGGTCTGCTCGCCTTCGCGGAGCGTCGAGTCGAGGATTATTGGGCGGTTTTCCCCGAACGCATAAGGGGATGAAGAGACCTATTTATAAAGCTTACCACCTATATAGCATACATGCAAAAATCTTATTTCTCAAACACGAAAGACCTCCGTGGCTGTTTACTGGTGCACCGACCTCAACCTGCCGGTGCTAAACCCCAGGAAAGTCGCCGATAAGTGTAGCAACTTCGTCGAGGTGAGGCTCACGCAGCCGGCCGACCCCCGCCCCGCCTTCCCCGCAGACGTGGAGATCACGAGACAAGCTGTCTTAAACGAGCTCGGCAACGCCGAGCTTGCGGAGGAGCTGATCCCTCTAGACGAGGTGGTTTTGCTGAATAAGATCCCCGGCTACGCGGACCAGGCAGACGAGGTTGTGGTGAGGGGCAAGACGGTGGGGCATCGATTCTACGACGTCCTCGAGAGACGCTGGAGGTTCAGGCCGCTGTATGAAGGCGTGGCCACCATGCTGGCGGAGAGGCTGGGCTACTGGGCCGTGGTGGACATGGCGGAGCTTCCCGAGGGATACGACATACATCCAGACCGGGTAGTGGAGGGCAGTCTGCCCGAGGAGAAGTTTAGACACGTGGCCATATCTACGAGAGACGGCAGGCTCCACGGCGTTGCGAAGCTGTTTAGAGGAGGCCGACTCCACGTGGTGAAGTCGTGGAGAGCCAAGACGCCGTTGCCCCCGGGGCGCCCCTCAACCCTTAGGGAGGCCGCAGAGCTCAACAGAGAGCACATAGAGGAGCTGGCGGAGGAGGCGATAAGCTTCATAAGGGAGGTGGCTGAGAAGTACAAGAAGCCCCTCGTCGTGTCTTACTCAGGGGGGAAGGACAGCCTCGTGGCGCTTGACCTCGCGGCTAGAAGCGGCCTTAAGTTCCACATCTACTTCAACGACACGGGTCTGGAGCCGCCCGAGACCTACGAGAACCTCAAGGCGGTTCGGGAGAGGTACGGGGCGGAGGTGATAGTAGGCGCCGCCGGCGACCGCTTCTGGCGTGCCATGAAGCTCTTCGGCCCGCCTGCGAGGGACTACCGATGGTGTTGCAAGGTGATTAAGCTGGGCCCCACCACGGAGGCGCTCAAGGCTAAGTTCCCCCAGGGCTACATAAGCGTGGTGGGGCAGAGGGGAGCCGAGTCCTTCCTCAGGGCTAAGTTGCCCAAGATCTCGCAGAGCAAGTGGGTGGCCGGCTCTGTCGTCGCGGCCCCGCTCCAGGAATGGACCGCGCTGGAGGTGTGGCTGTATATATTCCTACACAAGCTCCCATACAACCCGGCCTACGAGAGGGGTTTCGACAGACTCGGTTGCGTCGTGTGCCCGGCGAATGAGCTGGCTGAGCTCGACAACGTAAAAAGGAGCTACCCAGACATATACGAGAAGATGGAGGCGGCGTTGGGGGAGCGCTTCGCAGAGAAAGAAGTGGAGATGGGGCTCTGGCGGTGGCGGGGGAAGATACCGGGCGACATGGCGAGGTGGGTGAAAAGAGAGAAGGGGGCCGAGCTCCCCGTCAGGCTCAGAGTTGATGGAGGCAGGGTGGAGGTCGAGATGGACGCGGAGCCCGACCCCGCAACCCTGAGACATCTGTTGAAGATGTTAGGCGCCTTAGAGGGCGAATACGAGGTCAGGGGCAAGAGGGGCGCCGTGAAGCTTGAGCGGAGGGGGAGCGGCTGGGCCGTCTCAGCCGGAGACGGCAAGACGGCGCTTGACGCCGCCGGTCTGCTGGTGCGCTCTGCCATATGCGGCGACTGCGACCTCTGCGTTCACTGGTGCCCCACCGGCGCGTTGAAGAGGACAGGCCCAGGCAGGAGGTTTGAGGTAGACGAGAAGAAGTGCATAGGCTGTCTTCTCTGTAGCGCGGCGTGCCCCGCCGCCCAGTACCTAGTCTACAGAAATGAAGC
>JAVVGH010000151.1:0-3251 GCA_032249215.1 Pyrobaculum sp. | reverse complement strand
GCACCAAAACCGCGACGACGCCGCCCGCCAGCACGTGGATTATCTTCCGGTTGAACCGACCTCCTCCCCGCCTTAAAGGGCGGGGGTTCCCGCCCCGCGGGGAGGCGCCCTCGTCCCGCCTTCATCGGCGCCTTGGGCGGGGGTCATGGGTGCGGCCCGGGCCAGCACCGCGGGCCATTTGTTGCCGGCCTTCTGCGCCATGAGCGAAGTCCAGACGGCGCGTACGACGGGCCATGTGACAAGTGGATTTCTCCTCCTTACAGCTTCCTTAGGCACGAGTCCTCTCCCCTTCTCCAGTCTCCTTTTCACGTCTTTCAGATCCCACCAGACGCCCTTGGCCGTACCCGCCGGTGTAACCTTCCACAACATGTTGAAGACTGCCGCCACATCTCTATCCACGACGTGGCCGTAGGGGCAGTGCAAAGTATGCCAACCGCCGCCGTTTTTCAACAAGGCGAAGTGGATTGGACAGACCTTGCTGTTTCTAAAGCTGGAGACGTAGAAGACCGCGGAGCCGGTCTCCTTCGCCTTGTCCTCCACGACCCTTATCAGCTTTTTGAACGGCGTTTGCTTGATGCGATGTCTCAGCCCCCTCTTCTCCACTTTCTTCTTCTCAAGGCCGATCATTTCCTCTTGTGGGTTTTTGCCCAGCTCCTCCGTTATAATCACGGCTGGGCTTTCCGTCATTTCGCGGGCGACCTGCCTTACGCGTGCCTCCTTCCGCCTCCTCTCCCTAAGCCTCCTCACAAACTTTCTAAACTCCCTCGTGTCCGCAACGTTCTGTATTTTCTCTTCGTCGTCTTTCCCGGCGTATGGATATTTCTGCTTCAGCTCCTCCAGCTTTGCGTTTCTGACAGCCTCGTACCGCTTGGCGAGTCTGCCGAAGTCTGTCTTTATGGAGTAGACGGCGGGGTCTACGTACTGCCTATTCCACTGCGCCACGGCGTCTACTGTCGAGAGCAGAGTCACGCGGGCAACAGCCACCGAGTTTTCGTTTACGTCGAAGGCAACAGCCTCCGCCGGAGGCTCTCTCTCAGGCGCCAGGTCGAAGACAAATATCGCATACCACTTGCCCCTCCGCCGCTTCAGAATCAGCGTGGACGCCAGCTCGGCTTCTTTACGAAGAACTTTCCACCAGTAGAGCCAGAACCTCCTGTGGGGCTTTATCCAGACCTCTCTCCTCCCGCCGGGGAGAGACAGCCCCAGCCGGACGGGGGCTACAGAGCTGATGGCTTTCTTGTAGCTCCAGCTGTCCTTGGCGAATCTTATCGAGACCTGCCGAACCTCTGGGCTGGGTTTGTGGACTCGGCCGTCTTTCTTCAGCGCGAGAAACGACCTGCCGATTTCGACGCCTTGGTTTATGGCTTGCTGGATCAGCTGGGCGGGTAGGGGGTACAGCTCTCTAAATCTTCGGTAGAGTTCTTTGTATTTCTCCTTCTCCAGCTTCCCCCTCTCTGCGACGTATGCCGCGACCTCTTCCACAATGCGGCGGTACGACTCCTCCACGGCGTATAGCTCAGGCGGCGGCCGCTCAAGCTCTACGGCAACAGCCCTCCTCACACACTCCATGTCCCCACCTCCCCTAAAAACTTTAACGAACTACATCCCCGCCCTAAAGGGCGAGGCTTTCAATTATCGGTAAACAGCCCGCATGTGGCCGAACCGCCGCGAAAGCGGCCCGTAGGTCCACCGGGTGAGGACCACGGCGACGAACAAAACCCACACGCCCAACACAAGAGCCAGCTCGACGTCTGACACGGAGGAAAAAAGGAGGGGACTTTTATATATTCGCAAACTCGACGCCCTCCGTCTTCGTCAAGGTGACCCTGTAGAGGAAGTCCATCTGCCTAAGCGCGGCGGCGTAGTCGAACTCGTTTAAAGCCGCTATGGCGTCCACGGGCACGACGACGTCGTAAAGCCTAAGCCTCGCGCTGGCCACCGTGTGGAGGACGCAGATGTTAGCCACGGTGCCCGTCACGACCAGGTGCTTTACGCCGTACATACGGAGGATGTGGTCAAGCGGCGTGCCGAAAAAGGCGTCGTAACGCATCTTCTCCACCACGATATCCCCCTCCCTCGGCTTCAGCTCATCCACAATCTCCCAGCCCCAGGTTCCCTTAACCACGTGGGGCCCCCATATGGGGAACTCCACAGGATCGTCGGGGTAGTGCGTATCTTTGGTATATATAACCCGCACGCCCCTCCCCCGCGCCCTTTCCAAAAGCGCCGCTATTCGGGGGATGATCTCCCGAGACGCCGGGCCGAAGAGCTTACCGTCAGGATGCGCGAAGTCGTTCTGCATATCCACAACAACCACGGCGCTTGCCTTGGCGGGAAGCGAAACCCTATCCACAACCGTCACCCTAGGCACCTTGACCACATCGGGCAACATATTACTACTGCCGTCTCCATGTTTAATACTTTAGCGTAATCTTTATTACCGCCAACATACACCCAGCCATGAAAGAGGTCATATACACAGAGGCGGCGCCCAAACCCATAGGGCCATATTCACAAGCCGTAAAGACGGGCAACATGCTCTTCGTGTCAGGCCAAATACCCATAGACCCCAAAACCGGAGAGGTGGTAAAAGGCGGCATAAAGGAACAGACCCGACAAGTCCTCGAAAACATAAAGGCTGTGCTGGAGGCGGCCGGCTACACGCTTAACGACGTGACGATGGCCTTCGTCTTCCTCGCCGACATGAACATGTTCCCAGAATACAACGAAGTCTACGCCCAATACTTCAAGGAGAAGCCCCCCGCCCGCGTCACAGTCCAAGCCGCCAGACTGCCAAGAGATGTTTTAATAGAAATTGCAGTAATAGCAGCAAGGGGTTGATGACGACTCGCAGCGCAGATAGGTGACGACGAACCGGGTGCCGACCCTCTTCATACTAGGCGGAGGACAAGAAGGACTAACGCACGCCAAAAACTGCGGCGCCGTCCACATAGACCACTACAGCCAGGTAGACCCCCAGGAGGTAGACGGCGGCGTCCAGGCACACGTCGAGGAAAAAACCCACGCCCTGCTTCTGCTAGACGCCGCCGAGAAGATATACGTCTACCCAGACTTCGCAGACCTCCTCCCCCACCTCCCCCGAGAGAAGGTGGTGGTGATAGCGCCGCGGGGCCACCCCCTCTGCGCCGAACACCCATGTGCTGAGAAGCCCACCTGCTAGACCACAGAATTCTCTCCCTAACATAACACATCCACATCCCCGCCGCCGAGCCGGAACAGCCGTCCAACCG
>JAVVGH010000150.1:0-3266 GCA_032249215.1 Pyrobaculum sp. | reverse complement strand
GCGGTCCTGGACTTGTCGAAGTTTTTAGACAGGTCGCGAGGGCAGTGCCGGGCCGACGTGGCGGTTGAGGCGCTTGCCGCAAGCGTCTCCACGCCGACGGTGTACGTGCTCGACTGCGACGGCTACTACCCAGGCTTCAACTTCCTCTTCGGCCTGGCGCAACCGGCCTTAAGGACAGCCGTGGTGTTTACGGCAAGGCTCCGCGGCCCCCTATTCGCGGAGAGGCTGGCTAAAGAGATCACGCACGAAGCTGGGCATCTCTACGGGTTGGGCCACTGCTCCAACCCCAAGTGCGTCATGTACTTCAGCAACACCTTGCTGGACACCGACAGAAAGACAGCCTACTTCTGCGAGAGATGCAGGAGGAAGCTACTTGCCCGCTACCTCAACCCCTAGGAGTCTCGCGATTCTGCCGTCTAGCGATCTGAGGAGGTCTCTGTTTCCGACCAGCGTGTGGTAGTAGCTGGTGACCCCGTTGGCGCCCATGAGGAGCTTAAGTTCCTTGGTCAAGGCGTTGATTACGTTTTCGTATCTCATCATGCGGGCCCTCAGCTCCATGTGCTTGACCCGCTCCTTGACATATTCAAAGATCCCCAGGGGGGCCACCAGATCTGCCCCAAGCGCCGCGAGCTTGTATATGTCGCCGCCGTTGTGCAACCTCCCCACCGCCACTATGTATACCTGCCCCCTGACGCCCCTCCGCCTAAGATCCAGGTCGAGCCGCGCCACAGCCTCCTCCAAAAGGCCGCCTCCAAGCCTCTCGTCTATCACCACGACGCCTGAAGTGACGTCGACGTCGTGGCCCGGCGGCACCACCGCCGCATCCTCATCTATGCGCCTTATCCCGTATCTGTTTTCGCCGTAGATGGGAGCGCCCAAGGCATAGGCCGCTAACACCGCCGCGTCGTCTATCGCAGGCACCACGACGGGGGTGTGGTACTCCTCGGGGCCTATCCTCACTGAAACCTCCAGGTCCTCTCTGTAGGGATCTACGGAGGGGTGGGTCACCTGCGCTGCCTCTATGCGTAGCAGATCGAGGGGCCGCCTCGCCGGCGTGGTGTAGCCGGGCACGACCCCGCCCATCCCAGTTATGGGCGGCCGCCCCTCCTCGTAGTACTCCCTCTGCACCAGTTGCCGGGTGTTCGGCTCTATCCACGCCACCTCCCCCTCCTCCCTAACCGCCAAGCCCAGCGCCTCGGCTAGGTAGGTATCTATGTAATACGCCTCGAGCAGATCCCTCCGCCCCACGAGCTCCCTTATGCTGGACATGCCTAGGGCGTAGAGCACGGCCTTGAGCCCCCTCCCCACGGCGAGGAGGTAGTTCGCAAGTAGCCTTGAGCCCCACTCTATGTCGAGCACCTTTGGCGTCCCTATCATGTTGGTCAGCGCCGTTGGGCAGCCGCCGGTGTGGCAGGCGTGGCACATTATGCAACCCATGGCTATCAAAGCCGCAGTGCCCAGGTTGGCCACGTCGGCGCCGAGGGCCACTATCTTCGCCACGTCCATGGGGCTGTAAAGCAATCCTCCAGCCACCACGCGGACGTTGTGACGGGTGCCGTCTCTCCGCAACCACGCGTCGACTACGGGAACGGCGTAGTCTATGGGTATGCCGAGGTGGTCCCGCGCCACAATCGGCGTCGCGCCGGTCCCCGCGCCCGCGCCGTCGATGATTATGCCGTCTGCCGTGGACCTCGCCACGCCGACTGCGACGAAGTGTATCTTGTTGACGGCGGCCACCTTAACCAACACCGGCTTCCCCGTCATATCTCTAAGCGCCTTGACGCGTTGGGCGAGGTCCTCTATGGAGTATATGTCGTGGTGCGGCGCCGGTGAGAGGGCGTCGCTCCCCACGGGTATCTTGCGCAGTTGGGCAATCACGTCTACCACCTTCTTGCCGGGCAGGTGGCCGCCGATGCCCGGCTTGGCCCCCTGGCCGATCTTTATGTTGACCGCCAAGCCCGCCTTGAGGAGGGCCATGTCCATGCCGAACCTCGCCGAGGCCCACTGAACCACTATGTTGCGGAACTTCGCCACCTCGGGGTGAAGGCCGCCTTCGCCTATGCCCGCCACGGCCCCCGCCTCGGTCGCGGCCTTCGCTATTGCGATGTTTGGGTTCCCGCTCAACGCGCCGAATGACATATCGCCTATATACAGCGGAAGCTCAAGCCTGGCGCCGAGGAAGTCGACCCCGACGTCTACGTCCAGCCTGTCCGCCCTAGAAAGCGCCTCCTTCAACGAGGAAGCCCTCAGATCCCTAAACACCAGCCTGTCAAGTATCCTCCCCCGCCTCGCCGGGCCGCCCCACTCGACATGCGGCATTCCGGCTTCCGCCATCTTCCTAATGGCGGCCACCCGCTCCTCGCCCCAGAACTCCGGCACTAGATGCCTCGCCGGCTCTATATATGTCCTGACAAATATATGTTGCATCATGGACTCTACATCTACACTATATAAGTCTACTCACGCTGAAACTCGGCGGGGGTTATCACAGTGAAGACCTCCCTTTCTATTGATACGTCTTCGTTAAACAGGTTGTTGAACCTCCTGACGTACGGCGTAAGCGCCGTGAGCTCCTCCTCCGTCAGCTCCCTCACCTCAACCCGGTGGTATAGCGAGAAGAGGCGGCGGACGTGAGCATCCTCCAGCGCAGTCTTTGCGTCGGCCTGAACCCCGGCGAGTCTCAGGGCTTGGAGGTAGCGCTCCATTTTGTCAACCTCCAGCCCCCCGCCTATTTTCCCCCTCTCCACCTCCCCCCTTATGTAGATGACGCCCCCCACCATCCCCGCGCCTATTCTGCGACCCACCTCCTCCTCCGACGTATGCCTCAGCACCAGGACGACGCCCCCGCCCATGTATTCGCCCAAGTAGTCTCCCGCCGAGCCCCCAATCACGAGGACCCCGCCTCTGTGCTGTATGCCGGCTCTGTTCCCAGCGTTGCCGTATACATATATCTCACCACCTCTCTTGGCTTGGCCGACGGCGTCGCCGACGTTGCCGTAGACGGCTATCAAGCCGCCGTTCATGGCGTCGCCCAAGTCCTCCTGCGCGTCGCCGTATATATACATCTCGCCTCCCTCCATCACGTTGCCCGAGGCGTTCCCCACAATCCCCCACAGCTTGAGAACTCCGCCTTGCATGCCGTTGCCCAGGTACCTATGGCCGAGGACGTTGACCACGTCTACGCGGCCCCTCTCGGCCAGTAGCCTCCTCACCACGGGCGAGAGCTCAGTGGGCCCATACTGCGACGCGTCCAGCGCCTGGGGCGG
>JAVVGH010000149.1:0-3273 GCA_032249215.1 Pyrobaculum sp. | reverse complement strand
TATGCGGCGTCTCTGACGCCGTTTATACCCGCCGGCGTCCAGGGGTACTCTAGGGAGGAGGTGTTCAACATCTTAAGGAGCGCCCCCGACCCATACGAGAAGTTTAGAGAAGTGGCGAAGGCGGCTAACGCCGGTAGGATAAAGCTGGCGGAGCCTTGGGAGTCGCTGAGGGTTTTGATTATGCCAAAAAAGTCTGAGGAGGAGAGGCTTATGATGAGCAAGGCGTATAGAGAGCTCGATGAGAGGAAGAAGAAGGCCCTCTTCTACGCGGCGCTGGCTTTAGAGGAGGCTTTCGGCGTCTACAGATCTGCGTTGAGAGAGTACATGGAGGTGCATAAGAAGGTGATGCAGAGGGTGGAGGTGGGCGAGGGACCGTTTAAGCGGGTTGTGTACGTGGCGGACCTCGGACAGATAAAACAATTAGCCGAGAAAGAGGAAACCGCCTTCGAAAAAGCCTTGAGTGCTCTCAGGGAGAGGCTTAACGAGTACGCGGTCGAGTACGGTCTGAGGGACCTTCTCGACGTCAATGAGAGCAAAGCGAGGGAGCTGTCAAATGCGGAACAAAAGGAGCTCTCCGAGTTTAGCGATGTAAACTTCGGCGTGAAGTCCCTTGCGGCTTTAATCGCCTATAGGGAGTATGCGCTGGGGAGGAGGGGTGCCTTCGGCATAGCGGCTTGGCATTGGCTTGAGGAGGGCGGGTCGGCCTGGCTCCTCTACTATGCGTCGTATACGGCGTACGGCAGGGCCAAGAAGGCGGGGGTGGAGAGGCTGGTGGCTGTGGAGGAGATGGTGGCTGAGGCACTCCGCCGCCTCTTCTTAAAGCCCGGCGCCGACCGCTACCGCCGCTTTGTCGAGGAGCTCGCAAAGGGCGGCAGGCTGGCGCTGGAACTTGTGGAGGAGAAGACTAATGAGGAGGAGAAGACTAAGCAGACCGAGTCTTACGTGTTTAGGCTCTACAGACTCGAGGAGGGCGGCGGGCTTAAGGAGCTGGACATAAGGCTGAGCATTAGGAAGGTGGGGGCGGGCATAATCTACGTCTTGAAGTTCGACGATGTGGAGAGGTGGCAGGAGTTCTTCAAGCCGGAGCTTGAGGCGGCGATAAAGGCGGCGGGGGAGGTTGGGGAGCGACTGCCCGTGGAGGACCGCTTCTCCTACAAGGTGGGCTGGCCTGCCTCCGACTTGGCGATAACCAAAAAGGGGAAGAAGAAAAGGGTGTTGGCGATGGACACCTCCCACCTGTGGCAGTTGGCGGAGACTCATGCTCTGTTCAACTGGCCTGACATTGTAGTATCCCGTGTGAGTCTGACTCTTGAGGGGCCGAAGCCGCAGTTCTACGCCCGCACCTCTCTAGAGAAGCTCGACGAGACAATCAGGAGGAGTGCGGAGGGCGGGTGGCTCAGGATGCTGGGCGTTGAGGCGGGGCTGGAGGACCTCATGCATGTGAAGAGCTGGGACGACCTCAAGCGGTGGGTTGCTGGCCGCTGGGGCGGCGTGGTGGACGCAGCCGTGAGGCGGCTGGGCGGAGATGTGCGGAGCGAGCTAGAGGCGCTGAGGAATAAGCTGAACGACGACAAGGTGGCTAGAGAGGTCGTGGCGCCTGCCCTCCTGCTGATACAAGCAGAGAGGCTGGGCGTGGACGAAACAACGCTGAGGTACCTCGGCGCTGTGATCTCCGGGGCCGTAGGCGGCGACGGGTACGTGTCAGCGGCCGAAGGAAAAGTCGTCTTAACCAGCGGCGAGCGCGAAATCGCCCTGCTATGGGCGGCCGCCCTCGCGGCACACGGCATAAAGGCCGAGGTAAAGGGCGCCGGGAGGGGGTTCGACGCAGTCACGTCCGGCGGTGACGCGGCCAGGCTGGCCGGCCTATACTTCCTCTACGGGCCTCCTCTGCTTGAGGGAGATGATAGGCTTAAGAACCACAAGCTGGCTGAAGCTGTGGGGCTCGGGGCCGAGGGGCTCAGCGTCAGCTGGGAGGGGCTGAGGAGGACTGAGGGCGGCCTCGTCGCCGCCGACTTGATCATATCGGTGGGTGGCGCCGCCGTCAAGTACAACGTATATCTGCGCGGCGATGCGATCGAGCTCCAATTCCAATCGACGGACCGGAGCCGCGCCGAGCTCGCGGCCCGCCTGCTGAGGCTTGCGGGCGTCAGAACAGAGGTGAAGAAGGAGGGCAGTAGAGATGCCTGGTACGTCAGAGCCTACACCGACATGCTTGCGGCTGGGCGCAAGGAGCTCAGAAAAGCCCTCGCCGAGCTCGTTAGAACGGCACACAGCAAGGGCTGGGTGGATGAGAAGAGGGCTGAGGGCTGGCTGAAGAAGCTGGAGGAGGGCCTCACGCTGAGGGAGGGCTGGCCGAGGTACGAAGTAGTGCTGGCAAAGGGCGCACTAATGGTCAGATTCAGCTCCACTAACTCCGGCAACATAGAGCGGGAGGCGCAACGGCTTAGGGCCATGGGGCTTGAGGAGGGCAAGCATTTCACGGTCAAGATGCCAAAGGGTGGGAAGGCGGGCTACGTCTCGATCCTTAGGAAGGGTTTGGCGTACGCCGCGTGGCTCTCCGTATACGGCGAGGGAGAACAACGGGAGCTGGCGGCGAAGTTTGTAGAGTACATACTCCAGAGGGCCGAGGAGGCTGGCAAAGAGGTTTACAAAAAAGCCAGAGAGATCATAGAGGAGGGCAAGGCAAGGGGTTCTCTGAGGCTGGAGGGCTTCGAGAAGGAGGTCGAGGTGAATGGCAGGATGCATGTGGTAAAGGTGATTAGCGGAGGTGCCGAGTTTGAAGAGAGCGGAAGCGGCAAGACTCTGCTGAGGCTCAAGATTACGGCCGAGGTGGACGGCGTAAGGCGCGACTACGCGATTACCTTCGGCAAATATAACAACGTCGTGGGACGCGCCGTGGCGAGGGCTGACGCCCCCGACGGCAGAGAGGAAGACGCCGAGAGGCTCTCAGCGCTGATAAAAGCCCTGACAGGAAGGGAGCCAAATATACGCCGCATAAAAGACGGCACAATAATAATAGAGTGTTACAGGGGACACCTAGAAGGCTTCATGCGCTTTGCCGAGCTTGCAGACGCCATCGAGAGGTGGCTAGAGGAGATGGGCTGATGAGTCCCACCCATGGGCCTCCTGAAAGGGGGACACCGTATCTCTCGCACGAGACCGAGCTCAGCCCACCTCGTGTCCCTCTTCGCCAGATATTGCGCATATATCTGACAACCGTATCTCCATGACGGGCTCCTTCAGCTCCAAGACATCTTTTGCCAGCTTGACGCC
>JAVVGH010000148.1:0-3273 GCA_032249215.1 Pyrobaculum sp. | reverse complement strand
ACGCCGGCGCCGTGTCTAGTGCCGCGTTCCCTCATCACAGCAAGAGCCTTAATCACTACGCTACCATCTATGTATTCATTCAGCAGGCTATATACTCCAAAGATTCCGCACATTAGATCTTACGGGATGTATTGAGTAATTAAGCCTTACTCCAGATGAATAAATAGAGTCTCCTTATAGCTTATCTAGGCGGTTCATGAAAACATTATGATGTTAATAGAAGATATACTGTTTTTTATCTGTAAGAATGTGTTTAGATCTTTACTTGTTTTAAGTAGTTCAGCAAGCCGCCAGATTTAAGGATCGCTAGAGGAAGACCAGTGATGGGCTTTCCCTCTATTTTTTCGCCGGTGGAGAGATTGTAGCAGTACCCCCCCTCTAGGTCCACCTCAAGCGTGTCGCCTTCTCTTACCTTTTTTGTGATCCCCGGCACTTGCAGGACCGGGAGGCCCACGTTGATGGCGTTTCTGAAGAATATGCGGGCGAAGCTCTCCGCCACCACCGCGAGGACGCCTGCGCCTTTTAGCGCAATTGCTGCCTGCTCTCTCGAGGAGCCCATGCCGAAGGCGCGCCCAGCCACGAGAATCGCGCCTTTGGCCTTTTTGGGGAACTCGGGGTCGAGGGGCTCCATGGCGTGTTGGCCCAGCACGGCTGGGTCTGTGTAGACTAGGTATTTGGCCGGTATGATGACGTCGGTGTCTATCTTGTCGCCGTAGACGATGGCCCTCCCGCGGATCTTCATGGGCGGAGGAATTTACTAAATATATAATCCTTGTTGTTCCGCGACGAGATATATAAATGGAGGTAAAATTTATATAGCTGGGTGTTCCGGGGTTTATGGTATCGGGGCTCGCGTAATCAAGATCTTCGACACGACGCTTCGAGACGGCGAGCAGATGCCCGGCGTTGCCTTGTCTGTGGATGAAAAGATGGAGATAGCCCTGGCGCTGGACGAAGCCGGCGTAGACATGATCGAGGCAGGCTTCGCCGCGGTGTCGAGGGATGAGCACATCGCGGTTAGGCAGATAGCGAAGGAGGTGTCTAGGGCGGAGGTTGTGAGCCTCGCGAGGATGATGAAAAGCGACGTGGATGCCGCCGTTTCGGCCGACGTGGACGTGGTCCACGTCTTCATAGCGACCTCCGACATACATCTAAAGTACAAGCTTGGCATCTCAAGGGAGGAGGCTCTGAGGAGGATTGGGGAGGTGGTGGAGTACGCTAAATCCCACGGCGTGAGGGTGCTTTTCAGCGCGGAGGACGCCACAAGGAGCGATCTCTCCTTCTTGGCGGAGGCCTACAAAACTGCCGTGGAGGCCGGCGCAGACGAGATCAACGTGCCAGACACCGTGGGGGTCATGACCCCCAGCCGCATGGCTTACCTAATCCGCTACCTCAGAGAGAGGCTTCCGCCGGTCCCAATACACGTCCACTGCCACGACGACTTCGGCATGGCCGTCGCCAACACAATAACGGCGATTGAAAACGGCGCCGACGTGGCGCAGGTGGTGGTCAACAACTTCGGGGAGAGGGCTGGAAACGCCGCCCTGGAGGAGGTGGTCGCCGCGGTGCACTACCTGCTGGGCATGAGGACCAACGTCCGGCTGGAGAAGCTGTATGAGCTGTCTCAGCTGGTCTCCAAGCTCTTCGGAGTGGCGGTGCCCCCCAACAAGGCAGTCGTCGGCGAAAACGCGTTCAGCCACGAGGCTGGGATCCACGTCCACGGGGTTCTGAACAACCCGTTTACCTACGAGCCCATGAGGCCGGAGGACGTGGGGAACAGGAGGAGGATCGTGTTGGGTAAACACTCAGGCAGGCACGCAGTGGAGTGGGCTCTGAAGAACATGGGCGTCGAGCCCCGCGAGGAGCTGGTGAACTACGTGATGGAGACTGTGAAGAGCCTAGCCGTTAAGAAGGTGAGGATAGACGAAAACGTGCTGAGGGAAATAATCAGAGCTTATAAAGGTGGCCTAACCCCTCAATATGCCGTATAAGGTCTTGGTTATACCCGGCGACGGGATAGGGCCCGAGGTCGTAGACGCCGCGCTTGAGGTGGTGAACGCGGCGGCGAGGAGGTTCGGGGTGGATCTTGAGATAAAGACGGCGGAGGCTGGCGACGTCGCGTTGAGGAAACACGGAGTCGCCATGCCGCCCGAGGCGTTGAAGCTCGCCGACGCGGCCGACATAATCTTCAAGGGCCCCATAGGGGAATCCGCCTACGACGTGACGTCGCTAATCAGGATGAGGTATACGCTCTACGCCAACATCAGGCCCGTGAAGAACCTCCCCGGGGTGCCGGCCATAAAGGAGATAGACTGCGTCTTTGTGAGGGAAAACGTGGAAGACGTCTACGTCGGCGCTGAGTACAAGGTGGGCGACGTGGCAGTGGCGTTGAAGGTGATCACGGGCCAGGGCACCCGCCGCGTGGCGCGCGTGGCTAGGCGCTACGCCGAGATGCGGCGGCGGAAAGTCACGGTGGTCCACAAGGCAAACGTCCTGAGGGTTGTAGACGGCTTCTTTAGAGACGTGGCCCTTGAAGAGCTGAGGGGGCTTGAGGTGGACCAGATGTATGTAGACGCAGCGGCCATGGAGCTGGTGCGGAACCCAGCCCGCTTCGACGTGGTGCTCACCACGAATCAATACGGCGACATCTTGACAGACCTCGCGGCGCAGGTGGCGGGCGGCATCGGCCTCGCGCCAAGCGGCAACATCGGCGACTCAAAGGCCATGTTTGAGCCGGTACACGGCGCCGCCTTCGACATAGCGGGGAAAGGCGTCGCGAACCCCATAGCGACGATACTATCTGCGGCTATGATGTTTGAGTGGATAGGCGGAAAAGACGCCGCCGCGGCGATCCGACGCGCGGTGGAGAAGAGTATAGAAAACAACGTGAAAACCCCCGACATTGGCGGAAAGAGCACCACGGCAGAAGTCGGGAGGTATATAGCGACAGCAATTGAAAAGCTGTGATAACCTACACAATAGGTTGCCACGGCTCAATAGCCAAGCCCTAGAGCTATATATACCAATATTTATTAATTAAGTTCTAAGAATTATCTATGGCCCTCACTAGCGGGTTCCTTGACTACGTGCTGAGATACCTGAAAAGAGGCGTCGAGCTCGGCGGGTTCCCAGAGGACTTTTACAAAATCATGGCAAAGCCGCAACGCATTCTCATGGTGAATATCCCCGTGAGGATGGACAACGGGGGTTATGAGGTGTTTGAGGGTTATCGTGTTCAGCATTGTGATGTGTTGGGTCCTTTTAAGGGTGGTA
>JAVVGH010000147.1:0-3379 GCA_032249215.1 Pyrobaculum sp. | reverse complement strand
CGCCTCAGCGCCTTGTACTCCCCCACCTCCTCCCCCATGTAGAAGGGCGTCTTCATCAAGAAGGCAACCAGCACTCTGTAGCCGTGCCCCCACGCCCGCAGAGCCACGCCGAGACCCGCCGTGGTCTTCCCCTTGCCGCCGCCCACGTACGCAAGGAGCACTGAACAGTTCCCCTCCATATATAAATCGGCCGTGTTTATCCACCGTGATAACCGGCATAATACTGGCCGGCGGCAGGGGCGAGAGGTTCGGCGACCCGGAGAAGTGCCTGGCGCCGGTCTGCGGCATCCCCCTCCTCTTCCGCGTGGCGGGCGCGTTGGCGCAGGTCGTGGATAAGCTCTACGTGGCCACCACGCCTAGACACAAAAGAGTGGCCGAGGCGGCGGCGAGGTGGGGCATCGACGTGATCCACACCCCCGGCCTCGGCTACGAACAAGACTTCGCCCAGCTGGCGGCCTACGCCCCTGCCGTCGTGACTGCCTGCGACATAGCAGACCTAACGCCCAGCCACGTGCTCAAGCTGACGGCGGCGGAGGTCTTCGCCACGGCCACCTCCGGCGGCGAATACGTCGGCCTCTCCTACCTCCCCACCCCAGACCTCTCCAGGTGGGTGGAGGTGGAGGTGGGCCCCCTCCGCGATGTAGACACGCGGGGCGACTTGGAGGAGGCGGAGCGCCTCTGCCCCGTGGCCCACCCCCTCTACGTGGACCCCGCCGCGTTGAAGCCGCATGAGGAGGTCCTCGAGGAGAGGAGCTACGCCGTGGTGCACCCCATAGCTGTAGATTACAAAACCGCCGTGGTGCTCGACGGCCACCACAGACTACGCTTCCTCCTCCGCGCCGGCCTCCCGGCGCCGGTCCTCCTCTTCGACTACGACGTGGTCGACGTCAACGTAGACAAGAGCGAAGTGGTGAGGCGCGCCTACGCCGGCGACCTCTTCCCGCCGAAGACCACGTGGCACACCTACGGAGGGCGGCACATCTCTCAAATACCGGCGGCGCCGGCGGAGGTGGAGGAGTTGCGCCGCAGGCCCCGCCTCAAGCCGCGGCGGCTATGGAGCCCGTAGTTAAGCTGGAGGAGGGCAGGCTTTGGGTCAAGGCAAGGGGGCTTGCGCTGTCGTCCACCGTGGACGGCGGCGTGAGGGAGGTGGAGGGCGCCGTGTTCGTCCAGCTGAGGGGCTACAAGACTTGTGCAGAGATGGAGAAGGAGGCGGTGCCGGGGCACCTCACCTTCTACACCGCCGTCGACGTGGCTCGGCACCACGCAGTTCTCCGCGGCGAGCGAGTCCTCGTGGCGGCCACGGCTGGGCTTAGAAACACCATCAACGTCTTGGCGGTGCTGGCGGTGGAGCCGGACCTCCGGGCTTTGGCAGACGCCTTTAGGCTGGCCGTGGAGGCCAAGGCGGCCGCCGCCGCGGATCTAGGCCTTAGGAGAGGGGGGAGGAGGGTGGGCGGAGACGTGTCAGACGCCGTCGCCGTCGTCGCGGCGGGCGGCGAGAGGAGGAGGTACGTGGGTCTTGGGACTGAGGTGGGCGACGAGTTGTTTCGGCTGGTGCACGACGCAGTGTTCAAGGCCCTGGGTGGTCTCGACGTGGACCAGGAGCTTCGGCTAAGCCTAGGGCTGGGCTACGGCGATCTGCTGAGCCTCATACTGCAGGCCTACGCCCAGGCCCCGGTGCCGGGGGCGCAGAACGCCGAGGAGGAGACCCGCAGACTTCTCGACGCCGTGTTGAGAGACCCCAACGTCTGGGCCTTCATCTACGCCGCCGGGGAGCTGGACGCCAAGGCCGCCGCCGGTGCCTACCGCGGCCTGACGCCAGAGGAACACGCGGCAGACAGCAAGAAGATTGTGGCAGACGAATCTCTGGCGGTGGCTCTGGCGGAGTACATCGGCGGCTTCAAGGCCGTACTTACGTTGTACTGGCTGGATAGACAGAAACCAGGCCCCCTGGCCGGGCTCCCCATGTTCGCCGACGACGTGGCGGCGGCGCTGGCCGCAGGCGTGTTGACAAGGCTTTACGACAGGATGATACACGGCGTCTGACCGGCCTCTTAAGGCGTAGGCTTGAGACGTGTGTCTTCAACAGATATATACGGGTCCTATCGCTCTATTTATGTCTCGTAGCGACATGAGAATTGTGGTGACCGCCTCAACGGCGGGCACGTTAATCGAGTGGTACGAGTTTTTCTCATACGCCTCTCTCTCGCCCTTCATCTCCCGCCTCTTCTTCCCCCAAGACGACCCCATAGCCGCCTCTCTCTTGACTTGGCTTGTCTTCGCCACAGGCTTCGTGGTGAGGCCCGTCGGCGCCGCCCTCTTCGGCCACCTCGGCGACAAGATAGGCCGGAAGACCACCTTCATAACCACCCTCCTCCTCATGGGCGTGGCGACGTTTCTCATGGGCCTCCTCCCCACCTACGCAGAGATAGGCCTCGCGGCCCCAGTCCTCTTGACCGCCCTCAGAATTCTACAAGGCGTCTCGCTAGGCGGCGAATACGGCGGCGCGGTGACCTACGTGCTTGAACACGCCGCCTCCCGCGCCAGGGCCTTCTACGCAGGCTTCGTGGCAGTGACTCCGCCCCTTGGCCTAGCCCTCGCCTCTCTCACTCTAGTAACGGCCTCGAAGCTCCTCTCTCCGCAGGACTTCGCCGCGTACGGCTGGCGTGTACCCTTCCTCCTCTCCATAATACTCACAGCGATAGGCCTCGTCTTCCGTATAAAACTCCTCGAGACGCCTCTCTTCGAAGAGGCCAAGAGGAGAGGCGACGTCGCCAAGATACCGCTTGTGGAAGCCTTCGCCAGATATCCAGGCTACATGCTCGTCGGCATAGCCATAGCCGCCGGCCACGCCGTCTTGGCCTACACCGCCACAGGCTACATATTCACCTACCTCACCAACGTCACCAAGCTAGACCCCATCTCCGCCAACCTAGCCGTAGGCGTCGCCGGCCTACTTCAGCTTCCCTTCTATATCTTCAACGCCTGGCTCTCCGACAAAATCGGCAGAAGACGCATATACATGACCGGTCTCCTCTTCGCCATGGCTACCTACTACCCCGTGTACCTATGGCTCGCCGGCGTCAAAGACGTCGCCCTAGTCTCCCTCGGCGTATTCGTCCTAATCCTCGCCACCGCCTTCACCTTCAGCATCCTAGGCACCACGTTGGCGGAGCTCTTCCCCACCAGAGTCCGCTACACCGCCATGTCCATGGCCTTCAACCTAGGCATAGGCTTCTTCGGCGGCTTCACGCCCCTCATAATACAGGCAATAGGCCTCTGGCTAAAAAACCCACTCGCCGGCGTCATCCTATACACCTACGTAGTGGCGGCAACCGCCCTCCTCACCGCCCTCCTACTACTGCCCGAGACCAAGGACAAG
>JAVVGH010000146.1:0-3385 GCA_032249215.1 Pyrobaculum sp. | reverse complement strand
GTTAATCGCATCTCCAGCGGCGATGATCCCTATGTGTACTGCCTCGCTAAGGACTGCGCCGGCGATAGGATCGTCAGGAAGTTCGTTGCTCCAGCCCTAGAGCTTATTGTGCTTGAAAAGGCGCTCGATATGATGTCCAAGTCGAAGGACGAGGAGCTGAAAGAGCGCATCAGAAAGGAGACGTTGCTGTGGTTCGGCGAGATGTACGCAACTGCGATAGCGGGAGACGGCTCCGTGAGGCGGAGGAGTGTTGAGCTGGCCATCGGCGGGGAGCTGGGCGGAGGGGCTACGCTTCTGCGCCTCGCCCCACTGCATCTGATCAACCAGCTCTTGCCCAACGAGCTGAAGTTCGGTATGCGGGTATACGTGAAGAGTGGCGTTTACCGCATAGACGCCTACGGCGAGAACGCGGCAAGGTTCATGCGTCTCCTTGCCGACTCTGCGCCGTTGGCTGGCGGAGGGCACTTAAGTCCCAAGTTTAAGAAATTAGTGGAGGAGACCCAAGTAAAGGTGGAGAAGCCGGAGGAGGGTCTCACACTGACGGAGGACTGGCAGAGGTTCACCGTGCTGAAATATGATAATAAAGGCAGGTTCGTTATCAGATTCAGCTCCATCAAATCTGGTAGCATAGCGCAGGTGAAGCAGAAGCTTGAGCGGATGGGCCTCAAGGAGGGGCACCACTTCACGGTTACGTGGCCAAAGGAGGACCGCGACGGCTACGCCCCCAACCCCAACAGCATACAGCAGGAGACGCAGAGACTTGGGGAGATGGGGCTTGAGGAGGGCAGGCACTTCTCGGCGAAGACGCCGAAGGGCGGCGGGACGGGCTACGTGTACATCCTTAGGGAAGGTTTGGCCTACGCCGCCTGGCTGTCGGCACACGGCGAGGGGGAGCAGAAGGAGCTTGCGAAGAGCTTCGTAGCGCACATACTCAAGAGGGCGGAGGATGCTGGCGACAATGTTTACAACAAGGTCTTAAAGATCGTGGAGGAGGGCAAGAAGTGGGACTCCTTGAGTCTTACGGACATTAGGGGGGCCGAGGTGGAGGTGAAAAACAGAAAGTTGGGGGCGGAAGGCGAAAAGTATGTGGTGACAGTAACAGGCGGAGGTGCCAAGATTGAGGGGAAGTTGCTGAGGCTCACCATAACGGCGGAGGTGAACGGCGTGAGGGGCGAATACACGATTACCTATGTCAGGCGTGGCAGAAACAACGTAGCCGTGGCCTACGCTTACGCCAGCGTGGCCGATGCCAGGAGACTCGCCGCCGTGGTAAAGGCACTGACGGGCGAGGAGCCAGGGGTGTACCAGAGGAGCGACGGCACTATGATGATACAGTGTACCAAGAAGCACCTGGAAGGCTTTAGGCGCTATAAGGAACTGGCAGGCGCCATAGAGGAGTGGCTAGAGAAGACGAGGCGGTGAGCCCCAGGGAGTTTTCGAAAGATACAAGTCTTCAAGTCTGTGTTCTCGGAGGAGGTAGTCGGCGTGGTGTATCCTCACACGGCGTTGCTCCTCAAAAGCAGGAAGCTAGACGCAAAGGTAGTGCCGGGGCCTACCTCAACCACGCCCTCAGGCGTCTCCAGAGAAGTACATACCGCCTAGGTGTGCTAGAAACCTGCCGGGGCCTACCTCAACCACGCCCTCAGGCGTCTCCAGACGGGCCGGCCCCACCGCCACGAAGTTGCCCCTCGGCGTGCCGGAGAGGAGGAACGCCGTCAGCCCCAGACTCTCAGCAAGGGCGGCGACGTCGCCCCTGTCGGTTAAAACAGGTGCGCTCTTAACATGTGCATACAGCAGAGACTCCACGACTCCTAGGCTACCCGGCAACGCGCTTTTCACAACGCCCATGGGCTCGCCCCCGTCCTCCCACAGCTCGGCCACGGGCCTCAGCCACGGGTATTTCAATGCCCAAGCCAAGACCTCCTCCCTAGACCCGCGGGCCAGCAGCTCCCTCAGAAGCGCCGCCTGCTCGCTGGATAATCTAAACACGGCGCCGAACACTTGGGCGGCTACTTCGGGACGCGCCTTGGTTACCGACACAAGCCTGCTCTGCGGCGCCTCTACGTCCCCCACGACGACCACGGCGTCGAAGTACTTACCCAAGATTTTAACCGCCGCCTGCGGCGGCGCCGCCATGTGGATAACCCCCCTGAAGTCCTCGGCGGAGGGCTCAGGCAGATAGCCGTCAACGGTGCCCACCGCCTTTTGGAAATCCTCCTTATCCACAGAGCGGCATATGCCGTAGACGCACTTCACATATCTGCGGCCTATCTGGAGCACCACAGACCAGAGGTCCCGGCCCCCCTTCTCAAAGACGCAGAACACGCCGACCGCCGGGATATACGCCAGCTCCCCAAAGGGCAGAGCAGATGCCTTTTGACATATATAACCACACGCAGACGATCTATACGCCGCGACAGCCGCGGCGCCAGCCGCCGCGACCACCAGCGGCTTCAGCGGGGCCTCAACCGCGAGGCCTATCAAAACCAGCGACGCCGCGCGGGAGGTGCGCGGCGCGACTGGAGCTAGGTATAGGGATACTGCGCCGATTGATATGAGGAGGGCCTTCGCCGCGCCGCTATACGGCGATAACATGCCGGCCAGAAACCCGCCGAATGTGATGAGGGGAGTTGTAAATTCACAGTTGAGGAGCCGCCGCCAGAGGGCCGCGTAGGCGGCGACGTGGCGCCTAGATAGGTACAAAAACGCCGCAACCACGCCCACTGGCGGGTTCAGTATGAAAACAGCCACAAGGAGAGCCGCCGTCAAAACGCGCCGCATTTTTAAAAATACACCCCCGAAATATATGTGTGGTAACTCAGAGCAGGGTGCAGATAGGAGTTGTTGGCAAGCCCAACGCGGGTAAATCCACCTTCTTCGCGGCTGCAACGCTTAAAGACGTCAAGATATCGCCCACGCCGTTTACGACCATAGACCCCAACGTGGGCATGGGATATGTGCGGATCGACGACTGCCCCTGCGCCCAGGTCAAGTGCAACCCGAGGAGCTACGTTGTCGTCGACGGCGTCTGCTTCGCCCCCGTGGAGCTCATAGACGTGGCGGGGCTCGTCCCGGGCGCGTGGCAGGGGCGGGGGCTTGGCAACCAGTTTCTCGACCACCTCAGGAGGGCGCCGGTTTTGATACATGTGGTGGACGCGTCGGGGTCCACAGATGAGGAAGGCAGGCTGGTGAAGCCGGGAAGCCACGACCCGGTCGTCGACGTCCAGTTCCTAGAGAGGGAGGTCGACATGTGGATAGCCTCGATTCTGCGTAAAGACTGGGACAAAGTGGTTAGGTTTGTGGAGTTTAGCAAGAGAGATGTGGTGGAGGTGTTGATGGAGAAGTTGGCGGGGCTGGGCATGGGGCGGACGCAGGTGGAGAAGGC
>JAVVGH010000145.1:0-3399 GCA_032249215.1 Pyrobaculum sp. | reverse complement strand
GTAGCTTACTACATGGGCAAAGGCGTTGCCTGGATCCTCTCGGTAGGAAACGAGTTATTAATTGGACGCGTGGTGAACACAAACGCGGCGTGGCTGGCCTCCAAGCTTACCCACCTGGGGTACTCTGTCAGGCGGGTGGTCGTGGTGCCGGACGAGGAGGGCGACATAGTCGAGGTCTTCAGGGAGGCGCTGGGGAGGGCTGACGTGGTCATCTCGACGGGGGGCCTCGGCCCCACGCCAGACGACATTACGAACCTAGCGTTCTGCAAGGCGCTCGGCGTTGAGCCTGTGGTTAACCAAGAGGCTTTGAGGATGGTGAAGGAGAAGTATGAGGCTAGGGGGTACCCCTTGACTCCTGAGCGTGAGAAGATGGCCATGATGCCGCCGGGCGCCAAGCCGCTTCCCAACCCCGCGGGCACGGCGCCAGGCATACTCTACGAACATGGGGGGAGGGTCGTGGTGCTGTTGCCCGGCGTCCCCCGCGAAATGGAGGCCATATTTGAGGGCTATGTCGAGCCTGTGCTCAGATCTAGGGGGCCGCCTGTCTACTTCGCGGAGCAGGTGCTGGTGGTCAGGGGGGTGCCCGAGGCAGACGTCGCCCCGGTTATACGCGAAGTTATGAGGATGGACCCCGCGCTGTATGTAAAGTCCCACCCCAAGGGCTTTGAAGTGGAGGCGCCGCTGTTGCACATCCACATCTACGCAAGCGCCGAGGATAGGCGGAGGGCAGAGGCGCTTGTCGAGGCCGCCGTGGGGCGGCTGAAACAGCTTCTCATCGCAAAATTCGGCGGCAGGGCGGAGATCTCTACAACTCAAGCACCCCGATGAGGCGGAGGTATGTGTGCCCCAGCGAGGGTCTCCCGCCGACGTAAACCGCCTTGTCTCTTGTCTCCACGTTGACCCAGCCGGCGTATACCTCGCCCCAGGGGCCGAACCTCTTCCCCACCACGTCTTCTATGTGGTTCTTGATCTCCCAGTAGGTCCTCGTCTCGCGCAACGCGGCTTGGTCCACCTCCACGCGCGTCGGCAGTATGAACCTCAAGGTCCAGATCTTGGCGGCGGCTTTTACAAACTCCCTCTGCGATCTGTTTGTAGCCTCCGCCGCCTCTTTGTAGATCTGCGACAGCTCCTCCATGTACCTCCCAATATCGACGACGCCCCCGGCGAGCCCCTCAGGCCAGCCGGGGTTTACTAGGAAGGGCTTGTGGTACCTCTCCAACCTGTCCCAGTTAGTGAGGTCTATGAAGAACCTCCGTCGGCCTATGGCGGTGGCGGCTACGTAGATGGCCACAGTTTTTAAACCTCACATTATATAAATTTCGATGCGTCTCGTCGTAATCGCGTTGGCGTTGCCTCTTATGTTTATAGCGATGGGCCTCGCCGCATTGCTTGTACCTTATTGCAACCTTCCGGCCTCCATGGCGGCGGCCTACCTGGTCCTCCTCCCCGTCGCGTATTACGCAAAGGGCTATCTCTACCTTAGGCCGAAGTACTTCTTGGCCGCGCTTGCGATGTTGGCGGGGGTCTGGGCCGTGGAGCTGGCTCTGGAGCCGTTGCTTCGGGGCTACAGCTTTCTCGTGGAGGCCCTAGCCCAGGTGATGTCTTCCTGCCCCCACTGGAGGCTTTACTTTGTAGCCACCGCGGTGGTGCTGGCGCCTGTGGTGGAGGAGGCTCTCTTCAGGGTCCTCCTCTACACAGAGCTGGAGAGGAGGGCGGGGCCGCTGGTTGGGTACGTGGGCAACTCGCTTGCCTTCGCCCTGGTGCACGGCCTGCCGGCTCTTCTACCGCTTTACTTCCTCTACGGCGTAATACTCACCTACGCGTTTAGAAAAGGCGGCTTTGTGTCGGCCGCCGCCCTTCACGGGCTTAACAACCTCTTGGCGACTGTTGCTATAATACGATGATCTCGCTGGTCTTGCCGAGAAAGCCTAGCCCGAGCGGGGCCTTGGCCACCGGCGCGGCGGCTTGCTGGCGCTGGAGATAAATGGTGAAGCCGTCTCCGAAGAGAATCGTCGCTGTGTCTACGTCGAATTCTCTGAAGGCCGCCACCACCTGCCTGCCCTTTATGTCCCTCACCAGATTCCTGTACACAGCGCCGTATTTCCACAGCAACTCGCCGTCGTCTAGGAGTATTACGCCGTCGCCGGAGAGCCCGGCCAGCTCCCGGGCCTTCTCGCCGTAGTGTCTTAGGTAGTCCGAGAGCCCCCAGCCGTATTTAACCCACTCCAGCTTAAGGTACAGCCCGTCTCTGCCTATCCGCGCCAGGTACAGCCCGAGTTTTCTCAACATGGCGGTCTTGCCGCTCCCAGGCGGCCCGACTATGTAGACGTTTGCGCCGCCTAACACCCGCGAGAGGACGAGCTTGAAGTCCTCGCCGAGGTCAAGCTTCTCTATTTCGTGGAGGCTAAGCTCCTCGCCTGGCTTCATGGCTCTTCTTCCTTGTGTTTAAAAACCGCAGTGTGTAGAATAGGCGAAGTTTACTTGTTAAAGCTCCTCCAGGTGGACCACCTTGCCTGTCTTTATGGAAGACACCGCGGCTTCGCAGAACTTCATCGTGTAGAGGATGTCCCCCCTGTCTACGACCTCTCCTCCCCTGCCCGAGGCCGCTCTTAAGAACTCGCGGTCTTGCAGAAGTAGGGGCTCCGCCATCTCCAGCCTGGGCCGGTACACCCCCTCTTCGCCGTAGAAATATACGTCGTCTGTCGCGAAGTCCACGGCGAAGATTCCCTGGTCGCCCGTTATTTCTATCTTCCTGAAGCGATACGGCGTGAGCCAGTTGGCCTCGTAGAGCGCTGAGGCTCCGTCGTATTGCGCGAATATCTGTGCATGGTCCTCATAAGTCCCCCTGGTGGAGCCCCCCGAGGCGTAGACCGCGGAGGCGCGTCTGCCTGTGATGTAGGTGACGAGGTCTATGTCGTGTATGGCGAGGTCCTTCACCACGCCTACGTCGCCCGGCCTCAGAGGCCATCTAGAAGTCCTCTTGCCGTAGGCCGTCAAGAAGCGGCCCAGCTTCTGGAGGTTGTTCTTCACGTATCTAACGCCCTGGTGAAACCGCAGTAGGTAGCCCGTGGTCACGACGGTTCTGCCGGCGGCGTCAAGCAACTGGTAAGCCTCCTGCAGAGTCGCCGCGAAGGGCTTCTCCACGAGCGTCGGGATGCCTCTCGAGAGGAAAAGCGAGGCGTGGGCCGCGTGGAGCGTCGTGGGAGTCGCCACTATCGCGGCGTCTACGTCTAGGTTGGCGGCGTTTTCCACGCCCTTGATGGGCACGGCGCCGTATGTCTTCTCCGCCCACCTCAGCCTCCCCTCGTCGATATCAACGGCATATACCACGTCGACTAGGTCTTCGCCCTTGAGAAAAGCCGCCACCCGAAGATGGTTCTTGCCCCATCCGCCGATGCC
>JAVVGH010000144.1:0-3409 GCA_032249215.1 Pyrobaculum sp. | reverse complement strand
TTTAACCCGCGCCAACAGATCGTGTTCTGGGGGCACCCCCACGAACTCCACGTCGCCGACGGCGGCGTCTTCCGCCTGGAGGATCACCGTGGGCACGCCGGTTACGCCGTACATGTCTGCAATGTCGGGGTTCTCATACGCCTCCACAACCATAGATACTACCTTCCCTCTGCTCTCGTAGGCAAACATATTCGCGAGCAACGCGGCGTAGGGGCAGTAGGGGCAACTGGGGGTCACCACTGTTAGAACATATACGCGTTTAGGCGCGTTCTGGGCCAAGGTGGCGAGCTCAGCCCTAGTCTTCTGCCTCAGTCCCGTTTTGCCGGTGCTGAGCCTCACCACTGTCTCGATGAACGCCCTCACCTCCTCCCCCATCGGGGCCCCGAGATATTTGATGAAGCCGTCTCCGAAATATACGCTGGGCACCCGCTGGGGCTCCACGCCGAACTTCTTAAACGCCTCGGCGTCTTTCTCAAGGCTGTACTTATTCACCTTGAGCTTCCCCGGCGGCGCCAGCTGGGTCAACAAGTCGAGAAGCTCCTCCGTAGGCACGCACCAGTTCGTCTCGCGGCCCGCGCAGTTGCCGCTTGTGAAGAAGTTTATCTCCACGGGGTTCTCCATCTGAGAAAGCATCTCCTTAATTATGTCCTTCGTCTCCTCGTCGACCTCAATGTGAGGCACCTCCTCAGGTCCACCTATAGGCACAGCCATACGCAGAAAAACGAAATAACTATATTAAGCTTATCGCCCCCTACTTCCGCGACCTCTTCTTCGCCGACTTCTTCCTTTCCTGGCCTTCTTCTTACGTGTCTTCTTCTTTTTCTTTTTCTTGCTCTTCTTCTCCTCAGCCTCCTTCGAAGCGATGTTTTCAAGCATTTGGAAAACCTGGTCGATGAACCCTCTGTATTTCTCCACCTTGTTCTTCACGTCTTCTAGAGAAAGCGAGGCCTCGTTGTTCCACGCGGTTATGTCTAACACAAACCCCACGCCGTCGACGTATCGCCACGGATCCAGCGTCTGCTCCCTCAGCTCCCGCACCACGGCTGGGCTGGCCTTTTTCTCGTAGGGAATCACAGCAAATACGTGCCCGGTCTCTGGGTCCTCCGCAACCACAAGCTTGCCTCTCTCCCCCGCGAGCTCAAGCAGTACCTGAGACACGGAGAGAGAAAAAACCTGGTATATATTATTGAAGGTAGGCGGGCGGTATGGAGCCGACGAGCTTCTTTATGGCCTCAACGCTCTGCAGGAACTTCTGCCTCTCCTCGGGCGCCAGCTCCACCTCCAAAATCCTCAACACGCCGCCTCTGCCAAGCACTATGGGCACCTCCACGGGCACGTCGCGGACTCCGTACTCCCCCTGCAGAGCCACAGAGGCTATCAACGACCTCCTGGCGTCGCGCTTAATCGAGTCTACCATCACCGCGAGCCCGGACCCGGGGCCCCAGTTGGAGGAGAAGCCCCTCAGCTCCGTGATTCTGGCGCCGGCCTTCACGGTCTCCTCCACGACCTCCCTCAGCTGGTCCTCAGTGAGTAGCTTGCTCAAGGGCACCCCATGTACGAAGCTCTTGCTGGGCACGGGGAACATGCTTTCGCCGTGTTGCCCCAGCACAATCGGCAGGATGGAAGCCGGGGATATGCCCAGCTTCTTAGCAGCGTAGTACGCCAGACGGCCCGCGTCCAACACGCCGCTGAAGCCTATGACCCTCTCCCTTGGGAACCCGGTGGCCTTCCACATGACGTACGTCATTGCGTCAAGCGGGTTAGTGGTCAGGAGAACAATGGAATCGGGCGCGTACCTCCTGATCTCCTTCCCTATCTCATAAACTATCTTGGCGTTTGCCTCTACCAGTTGCTCCCTCGTCATGCCGGGCTTCCTGGGGAGCCCCGCGGTCACCACGACTACGTCGCTACCTGCCATGTCCTTGTAGTCGTTTGACCCGAAGTACTCCACGTCTAGGCCGAGGATTGAGCTCATGTGGTTCATGTCCAGTGCCTCTCCCTGGGGCAGGCCCTTCACTATGTCTATCAGCGTTATTTTGGAGTCCACCTTCATCAGCCCCATTATGACCGCAGCCGCCGTGCCGACCCTGCCGCTTCCGATTATCGTTATCATAAGTGAGGAAACGACTTAGATAAAATGCGTTTTTCAACAAAAAGTCGAAGTCTATCTAGCCAAAAATTACAACTTCCCCCTGCTCAGCACCCTGGCGGCTACTATGAGCGGGTGCCACACCGGCGCCGCGTCTGGCATGTACCCTATGTCGGCAAAGAATAGGTCCGACACCGTGTAGCCCGACTGTATAGCGACTGCCATCACGTCAACATAGGAGGCAACCACCTGGCTCCTGCCCAGCACCTGCGCGCCCAAGATGCGGCCCGTCGACTCCTCGGCGATTAGCTTGACGTGGACCGTCTCGGCGCCGGGCATGTAATGCGCCTTTGTCCTGGCCTTGATCAAGGCGCTCTGCGTCTTGTAGCCGAGCTGCGAGGCCTCCCTCTCGGAGAGGCCCGTCCTCGCGATGAAGAGGCTGTGGAACCTCGTCACGGCGGTGCCCACCACGCCGGGGAACCTCATCACGCGTCCCTTCACCGCGTTTCCACCGGCGACCTGCCCCTCCTTGTTCGCCGTAGGCGCCAGAGGAATCCAAACGCGCCTGCCCGTGACTCTGTGCGTCTTCTCCACGGCGTCTCCGGCGGCGTAGACGTCAGGAACGGTGGTCTCCATGTATTCATTTACATATATCGCCCCGGTTTCGCCCAGCTTAGCCCCGGCCCTCACCGCCAAATCCACGTCGGGCCTCACGCCGACGGCGAGAACCACCTCATCCACCTGGTACTCCCCCTTCTCCGTCACCACCTTGTTTACGTGGCCCGCGCCTCTAAACTCCACCACCTTCTCGCCTAGGTGGAGCTCCACGCCTCTGCCCCTCATCTCCTCCGCCACCACGGCGGCTGTGTCTGGATCAAGCGAGGCGGGTAGCACCTGGTCAAACATCTCAAACAGGAGGACCCTCTTGCCCATGTCCAGCAACACGTCGGCCATCTCAACGCCTATGTAGCCGCCGCCGACCACAGCCACCGTCTTAGCCTTCTCCAGATGGCCCTTCAGGTCAGGCACCTCGTCGGGGTGCCTCAGCGTGAGTATGCCCTTCAGGTCGGCGCCTGGTATCTTGGGCACAAGCGGCTTCGCGCCGGTGGCTATGACCAGCTTATCCCACGTTATCCTCTCCTCCCTCTCCCCTCTCCTCGTCACCACAACATGTTTATCCACGTCTACGTCAACAACGGCGGTTCTGGTCAGAACCTTTATGTTGCGTTCCTTCTCGAACTCCTCAGGGGTGTATGTCATCAGCTCCTCGTGGCTCTTCACAATCCCCCCTATGGCGTAGGGCATCCCACACGGCGCGTG
>JAVVGH010000143.1:0-3421 GCA_032249215.1 Pyrobaculum sp. | reverse complement strand
TGGCGGAGATAATAAAGGTGATGTGGTGGTTCTTCGTGGAGCTGTGACGACGCCCCTACCCAGCTGACTATGCCTTGCTTATCGCTATGCGGACCTTCTCGCCTGCGATATCCCACTCCCTCCCGTTTGCCGCGTTTCCCACGGCGATCTCCACCGCGCGGGTCTCCCTAAGCAAGTAATCACGGAAGGTCTCCACGGCCTTCTTCACGTCTTCCGACGATGTGCCTATCTCAACCCGTATGGCGTCGGTTATTTCGAGACCTGCCTCCTTGCGCATCACCTGTACCCTTCGTACAAGCTCCCTGGCGAGGGCCTCGTAGTATAGCTCGGGCTCCAGCTTGCCCGGTATACAAGCCTCTATGCCTCCCTCCGCGGCTTTTACGTAGTCGGTGGGGCAGTCACCCGCCTTTACCTCCTTCACGTTGCCTAGATACTGCAGGTGCTCTCTATATTTCCAGACGTGGTTGGCGCCTCTCACGTAGGCCTCCCGTATTGGCCACCTGAGCTTTATTCCGGCCCTGTTCCTGGCCTCTGCCAGGGCTGAGAAGGCCGTGAAAAGCTCGCGGAACGTCTCCAGTAGTTCCTCGTCCACAGGCCCCGCGGCGGGGTATTGGGCCAAGTGCACAGACTCCGGCGCGTCCTTCTCATACTTCTTTACGTATGTCTGCCAGAGGTACTCAGTTATAAACGGCACAAGCGGCGAGCCGAGGATCAGCACGTTTTTAAGGACGTGGTGCAACACGGCGTAGGCAGCATATTTGTCGGGGGTCGGCTCGTCGGACCAGACGCGTCTGCGGAGGAGTCTTATGTAGCGGTGGCTCAAGGTCTCCACTACGAACTCCCGCCAGAGGTTCGCGGCTTTGTGGAACTCGAAGCTCTTCATGTGTTTCGTGAAGTTTTCGATGAGGAGGTTGAGCTCCGAGAGCAACCACCTGTCTTCGTCGAGGGCCTTGTCTAGCCACCTCTCCAGCGGGTGCTTCTCGGCTGAGAAGCCGTCCAGCGACATGTAGGTGTCGGCGAACTTCACCACGTTCCACAGTATGTTGAGGTCGCCGGTCACGTGTTTAACCTCATCTGGGTCGAAGGAGAGGTCCTCCCAGGGCGCCGCCTTTGAGAGTATGTAAAGCCTGACGGGGTCAGCGCCGTATTTCTCGAAGAGGTCTTTGGCCCACACCACGTTGCCCCTGCTTTTAGACATCTTCTGCCCGTGTTTGTCCAAGATAAGACCTTGTATCAATACAGTCTTGTAGGGCGCCCTGCCTGTGTAGAGGACGGAGGTGGCTAGGAGGGAGTAGAACCAGCCCCTCGTCTGGTCGATGCCCTCGGTCACGAAGTCGTAGGGAAAGAGCCTCCCCCAAAGCTCCTTGTTCCTCTCGCCGTCTACGGCGGCTATCCAGGCCACCCCGCTGTCTAGCCACACGTCCATGACGTAGGGCTCTCTGACCCATTCGTCGCAGTCCGGCGTCGAGATCTTGACCTGGTCTATCCACGGTCTGTGGACAAGCTTGAAGTCGTCCACCGGCGGGAGCTCCCTTGCCAGTTTCTTCAGCTCCTCCAGCGACCCCACGACAAGTATCCTCCCGTCTTTCTTACACCTCCACACAGGCAAGGGCGTTCCCCATACCCTGCTCCTCGAGATGTTCCAGTCCTTTGCGTTTTGCACAAACACGTCGAATCTGTCTCTGAGCTTTGCAGGCACGACGTTTACTCTTTGTAGCTCTGCGTACATCCTCTCGCGGATGCGCGAAATCGCGATGAACCACTGCCTATCTGCGCGGAGGATCAGCTTAGACCCGCAACGCCAGCAGTGCGGGTACTCGTGCCGTATCTTCTCCTCGTAGACGAGGAGCCCCTTTGCCCGGAGGTCCCTTATCACCTCCTTATCTACGTCGTAGACGTGTTTACCCTTGTATCTGCCCCCCACCTCGTTGTATATCCCGTTTATCTCCACGCTGTTTGTAACTGCGAGGCCATATTTCTTAGCCACCTCGAAGTCCTCAGGCCCGTGACCCGGCGCGATGTGGACAAGACCTGTGCCCTGCTCCAGCGTCACGAACTCCGCCGCGACAACCACGTGGGGTCTCGACGCCCTCTCGGGCACTTCCTCCACAAGCGGATGGACGTAGCGCAAGCCGGCTAGCTCGGAGCCTCTCTTTGTCTCCGCTATACGCCAAGATTTAACGCCGAATTTCTGCATTAACGCAGACGCCAGCGCCTCGGCCACCCACCAAAACTCCCCGCCCTCGACCTCGACCTTGGCATATGTGTGGTCGGGGTGGACGGCCACCGCCTCGTTGTCCACCAAGGTCCATGGCGTCGTGGTCCAGATAACGAGGAATTCGTTAGCGGGGCCCTCCACCCTAAACTTGACATATATAGAGGGGTCCTCCCTCTCATCGTAGCCGAGGGCTACCTCGTGGTCGCTCAGCGAGGTCTCGCAACGCGGGCAGAACCAAAGCACCCGGTAGTCCTCGGCCAGTAGTCCCTGTTCATGCGCCTTCTTAACCACGCGCCAGGCGTACTCTAGGTACCTTGGCTGTCTAGTCTCGTAGGCGTTTTCTAGGTCGAGCCAAAGCCCCAGCTTCCTGGTGCCCCACTCCCTCCAGTGGACTAGGTACTCGTCCACAAGCGCGTTGCAGGCAAGCGCAAACTTCTCAAGGCCGTACTGCTCAATATCTTTCTTGCTTCGAAGCTTGAGCCTCTTCTCCACCTCCCACTCCACGGGCATCCCCTGCATATCCCACCCGCCCTGAACCCACACGTCGTAGCCCAGAAGGCGGTGGAACCTCAGCACGACGTCTTTATAGGTGCGCCCCCTTATGTGCCCCACGTGGGGCATCCCGTTAGTCGTTGGAGGACCTTCAAGAAACGCAAATATGGGGCCGTTGCCCCGCGCCTTCCACTTCTCAAATACCTTGTTCCGTCGCCAGTATTCAGAAACCTTTGCCTCTACCGTTTGCGAATTGTATACGGTTAAGCTCTTAAAATCCCCATCGCCCATCGGAGGGCGTGATTATTTGATTTAAAATCATTTTGTCGGCTAATCTCTCAGCTTGACGTCTCATCGGCGGCTTGTCTCCTCTAGCCACCTCTCTATGACGTCCGCGAGTTCGGCATAGCGTTTGAAGCCTTCTAAATGTTTTTTACTAAACATTATAATTATGGTGCCGTCCTTCATGCGGTACACCCTCGGCCTCCTCCCCGTCAATGCCTCCACCAACGCCGAGAGCCTCTCCGCATCCGCCTCCCTGCCTCCCGGCGCGTCTGCCCTAGCCGCGGCGCGTCCCTCAGCTTTGTTGGTTCTGACGTGTCTGCTGTATGTTATCTTGTATTCGCGCCTTACGCCGTCTACCTCCGCTGTTATCCTAATAATCAGCAAGGGCTTGCCGCCTTCACTCTTGTCGAACTCGGCACCCCCGCC
>JAVVGH010000142.1:0-3448 GCA_032249215.1 Pyrobaculum sp. | reverse complement strand
GCTGTGAAGTGGCTGGTGTATGTGGTCTTCGCCTCCGTCGCCTTCGCCGTGGCGCAGAGCGCCACCGGCTTCTCCCTGCTGAGCCTCCACGCGGTTTGGGCTCTCCCCTTGGCCGGCGCGGCGCTGGCCGTGGCTGTGGCCGCCTGGGTGGCGGGGTGGATCCTGCAGGTGGCCTCCGCCTACAGGATGCGGCAGTTGCTTACGCTAATGAAGGAGACAACCGGCGAGGGGCTCTTCGGCGCCGCCAACACGTTGTACTGGTGGGGCTCTGCGCTGACCATCGTGCTCATCGGCGTGGTCCTCCTCTTCGCGGCATACATCCTGATAGGCGTCGGCTTCCTCACCGCAAAGCTTCAGAAGTAGAACACGGCGGGTGCCCCCCTAAGCGGCAGGGGCGCATGTGAGCCGCCGGCCGCCGCGTCAAGCCACCTTGTTAAGCGGGAGCCTGTCTTCTTTCAGCTCCTTTATCAACTGGACGAGCTCCTCAACAGCAGCCTTGAGGATGGCCTCCCCCTTCTCTCTTGAGGCCTTTGAGGGGTAGCCCTGCACCGCCTTTTGATACAGGAGCTGGTTCACCTCTCTGCCGAACACCGCGTATCTAGCCTCCACCCACTCATCTACGTCTCTCGGCACCTCCCGGACTAGGTGGGGGTAGGCCGCCATGACTTCGCTCGTCTCGTCCTCGGCGGCGTGACCTTCCGGCGTCTCCAGAACCCGTCTTCTAGCCTCCTTGGCTAGGTCCACCCACCAGTTTATCAACACGACGACGAGACTCGTCGTCTTGGCGACCTCCCGAGCGGCTGTTCTCAACAGGTCTACGTTGCCGCCGTGTCCGTTGACCACCACCAAGTACTTAACGCCGTTCCGCGCCGCCTCTAGAAACACGTCTTTGTAAAGCCTGTAGAGGGTTTCCTGCGATATGGAGATGGTGCCGGGAAATTTGTCAAGGACGTAGGTGTAGCCGTACCAAATAGGCGGCAGTAGAAGGACGCCGGCCTCCTCGGCGGCCCTCTCGGCGATGTACATCGCCATAAGGGCATCCGTGCCCAGGGGGAGGTGGGGGCCGTGCGCCTCCACCACGCCCACTGGGAGAAGCGCCACCTTCTTATCCGCCTTCTCAAACTCCGGCCAGGTGAGCTCAGCCCACTTCACGACGTCGGCATCTTGCAAGTTAATAACTTTTTAAACCTCTTTCAGAGAGGCATGTGTTAGATCTACTGCTGTGGCTTCTAGGCTTTTCCCTCCTGCTGTGGCTCTTGTTGAGCCTCCTCGCCGGCCGCCTCGTGAACCCACTCGGCGTGTTTCTAGGCGTGTTGCTGGCGCCGGTCGCCTTCCTAATAGGCGTCTTTTTGACGGGGGCGGCGTTGGCGTTTCTGGCGCCGTCTCTCCCATGGCTCCTCCTCCTCGCCGTTCCCCTCGCGTTGTTTGTGGGGTTCTTCCTTGCCCTCTTCACCCTGGCGGCCTTGTCGGGCACCGGCGTCGGCGCCGCCTTCCTCGCCCTACTCCTGGCGCTGATCATAATGGCGTTGCTCAGCACCGCGGCTTGGCACACACCTACGCCTCCCTCGCTCCCCAGGCACCTAATGTTTTAAACCTACCAGTAGACGCCTCCGTGGACTTGAGCAACTTGGTGGAGAAGGTCTCTAAATCCGTGGTTGCTGTCACCACGAGGAGGCTTGAATGGCCGGGCGACGTGGGGCTCGGCACCGCCTTCGCAGTAGACCGCGGCGTCTACGTCACCGCCTACCACGTGGTGGCGTCCGGCGGCGGCGTGGCGTTGGTGACGCCGGAGGGGGAGTGGAGCGAGGCGGAGGTAGCGGCGGCGGACCCGGCCGAGGACCTCGCCCTGCTTTATTCAGACCTCTCGGCGCCGCCGCTACCGATGGGTAGCGTGTTGAGGCTTAGGGTGGGGCAGGGGGTGGTGGCGGTTGGGTTCCCCCTGGCGCTTCTGGACAAGCCCACCGCCACCTTCGGCATAGTGAGCGCCGTGGGGAGGTCGCTGAGGGCGGGGGACCGCTTTTTCGAATATCTAATCCAGACCGACGCGGCGATCAACCCAGGCAACTCAGGGGGGCCTCTGGTGGATATGTCAGGCGCCGCCGTGGGGGTCTGCTCGGCGGTAATCGCCGGGGCCCAGGGGGTCGGCTTCGCCGTGCCCATAGACCTGGCTAGGGTTATGTACGAGATGGTGCGGCGCTACGGCCGCTACGTGAGGCCGGCCTTAGGCATCTACGTAGTCGCCCTCAACAAGGCGCTGAAGACGCTCTACCGCCTACCCACCGACAGAGGCCTCCTGGTGGTAGACGTGGTGCCCGGCTCACCCGCGGAGGAGATGGGGCTCGCCAGAGGCGACGTGGTGACCAGAGTCAACGGCAGAGAGGTAACCAACGTCTTCGAGTTCCGGCTCCACCTGGGGGAGTCCATAATCCAGAACAGGCCCCCCAGGCTGGAGGTGCTGAGAGGCGGAGAAAAGGTGGAGCTTTAACCCTCCCCCTTCTTAACCAGGCTCTGGAGGAAAGCCAGCACCTCCATGGGCAACACGATTTTGGCAGAGGGCGAGGCGGCCATGGCCTTAAGCGCGTCGAGGTACTGGAGCAGTATGGCGTTCTGCCCCAGCTTCGAGGCGGCCTCGTTCAGGAGCTCCAGCGCCTTCGCCTGGCCTTCGGCTCGGAGGATGGCGGCCTGCCTCTCCCCCTCCGCCTGCAGAATCGCCGACTGCTTCTGCCCCTCGGCCTTGAGGATAGCCGCCTGCCTCTCGCCGTCGGCCTGCGCAATCATGGCCCGCCTCTCCCTCTCGGCGGCTATCTGCTTCACCATGGCCGACTGAACCGTGGAGGGCGGCGTGATCTCCCTAATCTCCACGGCGGTCACCTTGACGCCCCACCGAGCCGTCACCTCGTCAAGCTTCGCCCTAAGCACCGAGTTGATGTACTCACGCTTAGCCAACACCTCGTCCAGCTCGATATCCCCCACCACAGCCCTCAAAGTCGTCGTGGCGATGCCCACCGCCGCCTGCTTAAAGTTCTGAACCTGCGTAATCACCTTCTCCGGATCCGTCACCTTCAGATAGATAAGGAGGTCAATATCCACAGGCGCGTTATCCTTCGTAATGCAGGTCTGCTTAGCAACATCAATAACCTGCTCCCTAAGATCCACAGGAAACGCCTGATCAATCACCGGAATAAGAAACACCAGCCCCGGCCCCCTAATCCCCACAAGACGCCCCAGCCGAAACACCACAAGCCGCATAAACTCCGGCACCACCCGAATCGAACTAACCAACACAGCCACAACCACAATAACAACCACAAGAAGCACCACGGCAGTCACCACCCACTCCAACTGCAGAAACATAACAAACCCACCAAACCCCTACTTAAACATTACCACCCACCAAACGCCGACCCCCACAGCGCCAAGCCACCGACAAAGCCACATACCCCCCCCC
>JAVVGH010000141.1:0-3466 GCA_032249215.1 Pyrobaculum sp. | reverse complement strand
AACCCATTTGCCGTCGCTATACGGCCCCACCCAGACTCTGTCGCCGACTCTCACGACGCCTCTCTCCACCAGCCCGCCGATGACTACGCCGACGCCCTTCACCAAGTAGATGTCGGAGATGTACATGAGGAGGTCGCCGTTGTGGTCCCACTTCCTTCTCCTGGGCAACAGGGAGAGGAACCGGAGCAACAGGTCAAGCCCGTGGCCGGTCACGCTTGAGGCGAAAAACACCGGGGCGATGCGGCCGGTGGAGATGGCCCTAGCCGCTAGAACCACGTCGCCCGTATCCCTTACGACGTATGGTATCTTGCTGACCCCCGGCATCTTCAAAACCTTCACCACCTCGTCCACAGTCCTCTGAAATACCTCCTGAGGCGCGATGTCTATCCTCGTGACCACGACGAAGACCGGTATCCCCAACGCCACCGCTATGCCTAGATGCTCCTTCGTCATCCTCTGAACCCCCGAGTTGGCCGCCACCACCAACATGACGTAGTCCGGCTGAGAGCTGAAAAGCCCCCTCAACGCCGTCCTCAAGTACCGCTCGTGGCCCCCCACGTCGACGAGGAGCACCAGCTTGTCAGACCTCCTATACACCTCGGCCTCGTCGAGCGGATCCACCAGGCCGTGGTTAACCACCGAGTCGCCGCTGAAGCCCAGAAGCCTCATCGAAACCGCAGAGGTGCGGCCCGTCAAAACCTCGTGCTTGTACCGAGACGCGTAGGACCTGGCAAGGCCCTTCCCGTCGTCCAGCCTCCCGGTGGTCAAAACCCCCACAAGAGTTGACTTGCCGGCGTCTACGTTGCCCAACGCCGCCACGGTCACGGTGGGCGGAGGCTCCTCCCGCACAGCCACCCTCACCAGAACCTCCGCCACCTTCCCCCTAACCCCCTCCGACACTCTCAAGATATACACAGAGGCGCCCGCCCGCTTAGCCACCTCCCGAAGCGTTCCCAACGCCTTCAACAACTCGTCGTCTGGAAGCCCCAGAGGCCTCCCGTCATCCGCGACGCCTATCAAATAAACTGCCTCCCCGGCGCCCTCCAGGAGGCGCCTCTTCATCTGGCCAGCCAACTTATCAACGTCGCTACCTAAGGTGAGCTTGTACTCCACGTTGCCCTCCTCACTTTCTGGGGGGAAGTTCACTATATCTGAGGGGTGTTAAAAAATAAAGTAGCTGGAGGGGGAGGCGTCAGCCGGATGCTTTTGACGCCTTGTAGCGGCCTTGCCGTGCCCACTACGATAAATACAATCTCTCTGAAAATACTCTTAGCCCTCTTTATTACTTCCATGCTTAGCTTTTCATCCTCCAAGTCGGTTACAACCGCCAACACATAGCCCCGCAACTTACGCATCTCCGCGTCGCGCGACGCCGCATCCACAGCCTTGGATATGTCCGTGCCGCCGCTTGCAACAGTCCGCAGGAGGATGTCCACCAGCTTGTCCACATCCTCGACAGGTTCGTAAACTTCGGCGTCGAAGAACCTGACCACAACCCTCTTGAAGCTCTTTAGAACTGCGAGGGCGTAGGCCGTGGCGACTACGATCTTCTCCACACCGTCAACAGAGCTGTACATAGACCCGGACTTGTCTATAAGTAGGTACACCCCGCCGTCGCCGGACGCCTCTTTGGCGTTTAGAGGCAACTCGCCGCTGAGCGACTTGTAGAGAAACAGCAGAGGTGCGCCCACCAGGAGAGACCAGGCAGAGGCGCTGAGTTTCGTCAGCCGGCCCAAAGAGCCGTAGACACGCTGACGCTCGATGCCTCTAGGAGTCGGCGCAACCGGGCCGAGCTCCGCGGGTCTCCCCATCATCCTATAGAGCTCAAGCGCCTTAGCCAAAATCCTCGCGATTTTAACCCTCCGAGGATCCGCAGACACAGACAACGTCAAAGACGCCGGATCTCCAACCCTTCCTCTACCCAAGATCTCGCCGAGTTTTCGAAATACCGTATACAGCATCTCGATGTCCGAGGGATCCCCAAAGTGGCGCCTCAAGTGGCGCAAGGCCTCAACCCAGGCGTCCCGCCGCCCCCTCCCAAACCACGCCCTTCCAAACCCCTCCAAAGACCTCAGATAATCCACGAAAGCCCTCAGAAGGCTCACGGCGGCGCGTAGAGAGGGGCCGTGTCTAAGCCTACAAAGCGGTGCGATTTTGCCGTAGTATGGGGAGTTAATGTAGAGCTGTACAAATCTCTTCCAGACAGGGCTGGAGGCCCTACCTCCAAATATGGGCACACGGTAGTGTATATAATAGGCGTCAATTGCCTCCTCCTCTCCAACCACGTCGCTACCTACACTCCGCAAGATCTTCCACGCACGTGCGCGGGCCAAGGGGTCGCTATAATCCACATTCAGAAGAAGCCCCATGCCGTTCCCTTATACAGAATTTTTAACTCCTCTCAAAGCCGCCCATCTCAAAAAGGCGATGCGTTGCCGTATCCAACACAACATTGAAGCCGCCTCAGAGATGCCATGGAGAGCTCTTGTAGACCTATTAGAGAAAAAGGAGAGAAAAAGGTTTGTTTAGATTACGCTAGTGGGAGTAGCCCAAATGGATATATCCCAAGTGCGATGTTTGTAAATATTATAGCATACGCGAAGACCACAGACAATGTGTTGAGCACTTTTATCAACGGGTTAAGCGAGGGGCCGCTTGTGTCTTTAAACGGGTCGCCCACGGTGTCGCCTATGACTGCGGCTTTGTGTATGTCAGTCTTCTTGAGACCTTGAAGCTCCACATATTTCTTTGCGTTGTCCCAAGCGGCGCCCCCGTTAGCCATAAGCAACGCTCTGGGAACGCCGGCCACTATCGCGCCCATGATCAAGCCTGCCAAGGCGTTCCAGCCCAGCACAAGGCCCGCCAAGAGGGGCACTATAATTGCCGCGAGACCTGGCACGAGGAACTCGCCGAGGGCCCTCTTAGTCGCGATGTCAACGACGCGGGCGTAGTCAGGCTGCTCCTTCCACTCCAAAATGCCCGGCTTCTCCCTGAACTGGCGGCGGATCTCCTCGACGATCTCCATGGCGGTTCTGCCCACCGCCTCTAGGGTGCGGCTGGTGAAGAAGTAGACCAGCGAGACGCCGATAAGGGCGCCGATCAAGACGCTCGGATTAATTACCTGAAGCGCCTTGAGGCTGTTGTCCAGTATATTCAACATGTTCATACCCTTGATCGCGGCGGCGGCGTTTACGATCTCGAATATTAGAGCTATGAAGAGGACGAGCGCCGCCAGCGCCGCACTCGCGATCGCGTAGCCCTTCGTAGTTGCCTTAGTGGTGTTGCCCACGGAGTCCAGCACGTCTGTCACCTCCCTCACGTTTTCAGGCAGGCCAGCCATCTCGACGACGCCGTTGGCGTTGTCGCTGACGGGGCCATACGAGTCGGCGGTAACGATGATGCCGGCGACCGCCAACAGCCCAACGCTGGCCATGGCGGTGCCGAAGATCCCGGCTAAGTACTTAGA
>JAVVGH010000140.1:0-3486 GCA_032249215.1 Pyrobaculum sp. | reverse complement strand
GGTCATGGAGCTACCCGGGCCAGCACCGCGGGTCATCCGCCCCCAGCAGGGGGCCCAACCATAGAAACGCCTATTTTAAAGCTTTTCCACCATCCCCGACCTGAAGGGCGGGGCTTTCGCCTGTTGTATAACCTCAACGGCCGCTGGGTAGCGCTTCTAAAACGGCTGGTGAACCCTACAAATTTTAATACTTGGAACTCGCCCCCCTCATGGCTTCAACACTGGCGGAATCCAGTAAACGTTTTGTTGCTGAGCTAAACAACGTAATCGGAAAAGAGGTACAGGTGGTCTTGTCAAATGGGGAGGTCTACAGAGGAGTCCTCCACGCCGTTGATACCCAACTCAACGTCGTTCTTTCAAACGCGGTGGGCAAAACAGGCGAGAAATACGCCAGAGTTTTCATTATGTACAGATACATCGTTCATATAGACAGCATAGAGAAGCGCATAGACATGCGGGAGTTCGCAAAATACGCAGAGAAGGTGTTTCCGGGCATGGTTAAATACGTAGAGGAGACAAACACTGTTCTCATAGGCGACAAGGTCCGCGTCAGCGAAATAGGGGTAGAAGGCGTGGGTCCGGTGGCTGAGCGGGCGAAGCGGCTCTTCGAGGAATTTCTGAAGTCTAAAGGCGTTGACTAGTCCCAAAACGCCTTGGTTGACGCGAACTGTTTTTCCGCGTCTAATATAGCGGCCCAGAGGTCATCGCCTTCAAATACCTTGTTGAGGATCTTCACGGCGGTTTTTGGGCCCACGCCGTGTGCCAGCTGGACCACGACGCCGACCTTACCGTGCTCAAGCACAAGAGAGGCGCTCTGTTGCAACTTCTCTAAGATCTTCCGCTCCTCCGCACCCATCCTTTGTCTAAGTTTGTATTTGCTCAAAACCTGTCTCGCCTTTTCCACGTCGATTCCTTTTAAAACCGCCAACGTCCTCACGCCGCACCTCTGGCAGTAAACATCGTCGGGGATCACAGAGGCCCTTGCCGCATATGACCAGCCGCAGTTGAGACAAAGCAATGTCACGTTTCTGTTCATTATCCTCTTGCGGGCGAGGTCTGCAAGAGCCTCCTTGGAGAGGCCCTTAAACGAGAAATCCACCCGCAGAGCCTCCTCTAGAATTGGCTTCTCGAGCGCAGTAGGCTTCGCAAGCCTCTTTACTGTTACGTCCCCCTTGACCAGAGCCTCCAGCAGGTAAAACAGCGCCTTCACGTCTAGCTTCTCCACAAACACCTCGTTAAGCGCCTCCAAGCCCGGCAAGTCGTCTAGATACGCCTCGACAAGCCGGCTGGGGATCTCCTCGGCGTCTTTAGCCACAAGCCCCGTTCTCCTCGCCACTTGGAAAAACCGGTACCTAAACATCTTCGAGTTCTTCACAGCGTTCCTAAGCGTCGTGTAGACGTATGACTGAGGCCTCTTGAACACTTCATCTAAGGCTTGCAGAGGGACGTAGTCCCTAAATATCAGCAACACTCTGTACGCATCAGCCCTGTACCCCACAGGGCCTACGTAGCCAGAAAGCGCGTAGGAGAGGTAGAGACCCAGAGCCTCGTTCCCCTTAGACCCCAGGCAACTATGGATCACCGCGTATCTGTTCCCCACTATATGTACGTGCAACCTCCCAGGCTCCGGTATAAGCCCCTCCTTGATGCCGTCTAGGTCAACCGGCAACTCCGCATCCCCCCTCAGCGCGGATCTAAGAAGCTCCGCGCGTTTACGACACGTCTCCTGCGCCACCTCATACGGCACAGGTATCTGCTCGCCGACCCACGCGGGCAACGCCCCAACGACGTCGTAGTCCGGGTAGAGATAAACCACGTCGTCTTCACGCCTCGTGAAAACCCACACCCTGCCGGACAACACCATCTTCGTCCCGGGCTCTATGGAGAATACAAATTCCCTATCTAACTCACCCACGGACCTGCCGGTGGACTCGTCAACCGCCCTGTATTTCTTCTCGTCGGGTATTGTGGACACATTTTCAAAGTAGTACCTGAGGCTACCCCTCCTCGGCCTCAGCCCTTTAAGGAGACGGTGCCTCTCGGCGAAATCCAGCACAAGCCTTAGGTCGTCTTCCGTCAAGTACCTGTAGGGATGAGCCCGCCGCACCACCCGCAACACGTGCCCCACGTCCACCTCCCTGCCGTCGAGCCTAGCCTCCAGCGCGATCCCCACCACCTGGTGCAGAAGGACGTCAAGCGCGTTTTCATGGTACTCCACATCGCCCTCCAGCAACCCTTTAAGGGCCCTCTCGGCAATAACCTCAGACTCCAACAAATCCTCCAAATCCGAAGCCACCACAACCCCCCGGGAGACCTGCCCCGGCCTGTGTCCGCTCCTCCCCACCCTTTGGAGAAGCTTGGAGGTCTGCCGCGGAGAGCCGTACTGCACAACCAGGTCGATCTCGCCTACGTCTATCCCCAGCTCCAGACTCGACGTGGCCACAGCAACCTTAAGCTCGCCCCGCTTCAGCCTGTTCTCCACCGAAATCCTATGCTCGCGAGACAGCGAGGAGTGATGAACCTCCACCACGTCGCCGAGGAGGCGTTTAAGCCTAGAGGAAAGGAACTCAGCCCCATCTCTCGTGTTTGTGAAAACCAACACCGCACCCCTGGAGCCCCTTATGTACTCAGCAACCTTCCTTATCCTCGCCACAGCCTCAGGCGTGGCGTCGAGCTCCTCAGCTTTTATATAATCCTCATCTGCCGGCGTCGGCAAAACCACGTCTATCTCATACGCCTTCTCCCCAGACACGTCAACCACCTCCACCGCCCTCCCCACGCCGCCCAAAAACCCAGCAACAAGCCCCCGGTTGCCCACGGTGGCGGAGAGACCAACCCGCTGAAACTCCCCGGCAAGCTCCACAAGCCTCTCAAGCCCGACGGCAAGCTGAACCCCCCTCTTGCTTCCAACCAGCTCATGAACCTCGTCGACGACGACGTAACGCACGTTTCTCAAACTACCCCTAAGCCTCCGGTGTAGCAGCAAAATCTGCAACGACTCCGGCGTGGTGATGAGCAGGTCGGGAGGCCTAGACGCCAAAACCCTCCGCTCAGACTCCGCCGTGTCGCTGTGTCTAACCGCCAACGTGAACCCCAGCCTCTCAGCCAGCCCATAAAGCCGCCTCAGCAGATCTCTGTTAAGGGACCTAAGAGGGGTGATGTAAAGCGCCCTTACCCCCATCCCAGACGCCTCCAGCATTTTTGAAAATACGGGAAACAACGCGGCCTCCGTCTTGCCAAACCCCGTAGGCGCTATGATCAAGGTGTGCATGCCAGAGAGCACTTTAGGTATGGCGGCCTCCTGCGCCGGCGTTGGGGAGGTGTAGCCAAGCTCCTCTATAGCCTCCCGGAGCTTTGGATGCAACAGTTCAAAAACCACGACGACGAAACCCTACGTCAATATAACCTTAGTGGCGCGGCCACTCGATGGAGTTCAAAATCTCTGGGATCCTCCGCCTGGCCTCCTCGCGTAGCTCGTCGTAGAAG
>JAVVGH010000139.1:0-3491 GCA_032249215.1 Pyrobaculum sp. | reverse complement strand
AAGGATGTATTCGAACATGTCAAGATAACTGTACAGCGCCTCGTGGAGCTGTTTGTTGAAGCCGTCACGAGGGTGCTGGCCTGGGTGGATGAGCATAAGGCGTATCTCTTCTTGATGGCGGCTGTGGCGGCTGGGGTGATCGCGTTGTCCGTGGCGTTGAACTTGTGGGGCCTGGTGGAGCTGGAGAAGTTGGCATATGCGGCGTCTCTGACGCCGTTTATACCCGCTGGCGTCAAGGAGTACTCCAGAGAGGAGGTGTTCAACATGCTTAAGAACGAGTCCGACCCATACGAGAAGTTCAAGGAAGTCGCCAAGGCGGCCAACGCCGGTAAAGTGAAGCTGGCTGAGCCCTGGGAGTCGTTGAGGGTTTTGATAATGCCGAAGAAGTCTGAGGAGGAGAGGCTTATGTGGGGTGGAGGCGCCAAGTTGTATTCCAAGTACCGCAAAGACGAGAAGTACAAACGCGCCCTATTCTACGCGACGCTTGCACTTGAGGAGGCCTTCGGTGTCTATAGGTCTGCGTTGAGAAAACTGGAAGAGGCCTTCGACGTCCATAGAAAGGACGTGGAAAAGCATGAAAAGGTGGTGCAGAGGATGGATGTGGGAGAGGAACCGTTTAAGCAGGTTGTGTATGTGGCGGATCTCGGGAGGTTGAGGTGGCTGGCCAAGGAAGAGGAAGAGGCCTTTGAAAACGCCTTGAGTACTCTCAGGAGGAAGCTGAACGAATACGCAGTCAGATACCACTTGGAAGACCTCTTAAACGTTGAGGAAAGCGTGGCGAGGAAGCTGGTAGAGGCGAAGGAACCAGAGCTCTCCGAGTTCAAAGACGTCAGCTTCGGTACGAAGGCCTTTGCGGCTTTAATCGCCTATAGGGAGTATGCGCTGGGCAGGAGAAGCTTGTATGGTACGGCGGCTTGGCACTGGCTTGAGGTGGGCGGGTCTGCCTGGCTCCTCTACTACGCGCCGACAACGGCGTATAACAAGGCCGAGAGGGCGGAGGCGGTGAGGCCGGCGACGGTGGAGGAGATGGTGGCGGAGACACTCCGCCGCCTCTTCCTAAAGCCGGGCGTTGAGCACTACAGCCGCTTTGTCGAGGAGCTCACGAAAGGCGGCAGACTGGCGCTGATGTTAGAGGACAAGTCCGTGTTGTCTTACATGTTTAAGCTCTACAGGCTTGAGGAGGACGGCGGGCTCGTGGATCTGGGCATGAGGCTGTGGATTTCAAAGGTGGGTGAGGGGGAGAGAGCGAGCATAACCTATGCTCTGATCTTCGACGATGTAGAGAGGTGGCAGGGGTTCTTCAAGCAGGAGCTTGAGGCGGCGGTGAAGGTAGGGGGGCGTCTGTCCGTCGAAGATCTCTTCCCCTACGCGCTGGGCTGGGTTACCTCAGACGTGGCGATAAGTGAAGGGCTATTGCAGATGGGCACATCCCACTTATGGCAGTTGGCGGAGACTCATGCCTTGTTCAACTGGTCTAACATTACAGTGATTCGTGTGAACTCGACTCTTGAGGGGCCAAAGCCGCAGTTCTTGGTTCACACCTCTTTAGAGAAACTCAACGAAATAATCAAGAGGAGTGTAGAAGGTGGGTGGCTCTATATGCTGGGAACTAAGGCGGGGCTGAAGGATCTCATAGACGTGAAGAGCTGGGAAGGACTGAAGCAGTGGATTGCTGACCACTGGAACGAAGTGATAAATGCAGTGGAGAGGTGGCTTAAGGACGTCGAGATTGGTCCTGATTTCGACTTGGCTAAGGCGTTGAGGGAGTTAAAAGATTTGAAGAACAAACTCGGTGACGATAAAACCGCAAGGGAGGTTATAGCGCCAACCCTTCTGCTTATTCAAGCGGAGAGGTTGGGCGTAAACGAGGAAACGCTGAGGTATTTCGGCGCTGTTATCTCCGGCGCAATAGATGGAGACGGGTATGTGTCTGCGGCAAGGAGAATGGTCGGCTTAGCCAGCGGCGAGCGCGGAATCGCCTTGCTTTGGGCAATCGTCTTAGCGGCCTACGGCGTTAAAGCAAAGGTAGAAAAATCTGGAAGAGGCGCGTTTCAAGTAGTCGTGTCCGGCGGCGATGCCGCCAAGCTGGCCGCCCTATACTTCCTCTACGGGGCTCCACTGCTTAAGGGAAATGAAAGAATTATCAACCACAAGCTGGTTGAGGCCATAAAGCTGGGGGCTGAGGCGCTTAACATCCGCTGGGAGAGGCTGAGGGAGATTAAGGGCGGCGCCGCCGCCGACTTGATCATATCGGCGGGTAGCGTTGTTGTTAAGTACAACATATATCTATACCACAGTGAGATTCAGCTCTTGTTCAGCTCGACGAATCGGAGCCACGTCGAACTTGCGGTGCGCCTTCTGGAGCTTGTAGGCGTCAGTGTAGAGGTGAATGTGAAGAAGAGGAAAAACAAAATAGAGTGGCAGTTTGCGGCCACCACCAACATGCTTGCAACTGGACGCGAGGAGCTCAGAAAAACCATCGCCAAGATCGTCGAGGAGGCGCGTAACAAACGCTTGATAGACGCTGACAAGGCGAAACGCTGGCTGGAGAAGTTGGAGAGAGGTCTCACGCTGATGGAAGGCTGGCCGAAGTACTACGTAGGGCTGGTTCATGGTGCACTTGAGGTTATATACCACTCCACCGACCCCAACAGCATAAGGCGGGAGGTACAGTGGCTTAAGAAGATGGGGCTTGAGGAGTGGAGACACTTCACGGTGAAGATGCCGGAGGACGGCGGGATAGGCTACGTGAGGATCCTTAAGGAGGGTTTGGCATACATTGCTTGGCTTTCCGTATACGGCAATAAGGAACAGCGGAAGCTGGCAGAGGCGTTTATAGAGCTCATACTCCTGAGGGCGGAGGATGCAGGCACGGAGGTGCGCAAGAAAGCCAAGGAGATCGTGGAGAAGGGCAAGGAGTGGAGCTCTCTGACGCTGGAGCGCTTTGAGAAGAAAGTCGAGGTAAACGGCAGGGAATACATGGTGAAGGTACTAGGCTGGAGTACCGAGCTTGAGGAAAGTCAGCGCGGTAAGAAGTTGCTGAGGCTCAAAATAACGGCAGAGGTAAACGGCGTAAGGAGCGACTACACGATTACCTTCAGCAGACACAAAACCGACAACAAAGTTGAAGGCTTTGCCTATGCCAGGGCCGACGCCCCCGGCGGCAGAGAGGCAGACGCCGAGAGGCTCGCCGCCCTCATAAAGGCCCTTACGGGCAAGGAGCCGAGGATACGCCGGAAGAGCGACGGCGTTATAGTAATAGCGTGTAGCAGGGCGCATCTAGACGGCTTTGCCCGCTACGCCGAATTCGCAGGCGCCATAGAAGAGTGGCTGAAGGAAACGAGCAGGTAGGCTTAAATGCGGGCATTCTGTCGAGGATGTGTCTCACCTCACCAACCCGCTGGGGGAGGTCTCCATAGCGGTTTTCCTCGGCGTGTTGCTAGCCTACCTCCTCGACAGGTTGGGCCTCCCGCCCTTTCTCGGGTTCTTCC
>JAVVGH010000138.1:0-3521 GCA_032249215.1 Pyrobaculum sp. | reverse complement strand
CCCCCGGAGGATTTGTCCACAGTGGAGGAGTTGCAGGGCCGCCTCCGCCGCCTCCCACTCCACCCAACCACTACAGTCAGCGTCTGGCCCTGTGCGGTAGCGGTTTGTGCAGTCTACTGGGAGATCCCTTCAGACCCGCAGACCCCAGCCACATAGCTCCCACACCCGTTGCCGCCTGAGATTTTTGATTTTCCAATATTAACGAAAAGCGTCTCTAAATTGACGGGTCTATCTCAGGAAAATATTTTCCTTAGGGAAAAATCTACTTTCCTTTTCCTCTTTCGCCTCCGCCGCTTGCAGAACCGCCACCGCCTGCGTAGCCTCCTCGACCGCCCCCGGCGTTGCCCGCCCCTCCGCCGCTGCCGCCGCTTGAGGCGCCGTGTTTTTTGGCCTCCTGCGCCTCTCTTATCGCTTCTACTATGGACTTCTTGCCTTTGACGAAGTCTTTGATTATGCTGTTCCTAAGCGATGGGTCTACCCCAATTAGTTCTCTCAAGAGGGCGGCGGTGTTGTTTAGCCATTTAATCCGGTCCTCGGCCCACTGCCGAGGTATGCCGGCAATCTTCATTTTTTCAAAGTGGTCAAGCAACTGGCGTATTTGATCTCTTATTTTTTCTACTTCGTCAAGAGTCTTCTGGATGTCTGCATCAGACATGTTTTCGACGCGGCTCCTGATCTGTGCCTCTGCCCGTATCAACTGCCTAGTCGTGTTAAGCCACCTAATGTTGTTCTCAATACTCCATATGGCTCTGCTGGAGGCGTTTACAGAGGCCAATAGATTTCTTACTCTCATCAACGTCTGCAGTCCACGTTCCGTGTTGTTGGTTGCCTCCTCTATGCTTTTCGACGCGTTCAGTTGCCTGTACACAACGTCGACGGTTTTGTTTAGATGTTTACCTAGCTCCTTCACTGCGGCGAGGCGGATTTGTCTTATCTCCTCAAAAACGGCCCTTGGGTTTGATACGTTTAACATCTTTAGCTCCCCCACGCCTATCATAGGTAACGGCGACACTCCGCCGCGGCCCACGATAAACGTCTTGTTGAGCTGGGCCAGGAGGTCTTTGCATTGAGGCAACGTGAAGTTGGCGCCCGTCGTGTTTACATACAGCTCTATGGCCTTGCACTTAAGCCACAGGTGGAAGTCTCCGCCGGCCGTCGCGTTGAGTGACGCGGCTTGAGCGGCGGCCGCCAGGAGGAGCGCCGCCACTATGCCTATTCTTACTTTGGAGTCCATAGGCCTACCTACGTGGGGGGATAAATAGAGCATCCTAGAAACTACGTGAGGAACAGCAGGCGCACATACGCGGAACAACGGCGTCTACCCGATCCTCCTGAGCCGAAACGCTTGACGTTTTTTCGAGAGGTGTCGAGGCGTTGTGTATGTATATATTCCCGACGTCGAGGTCGGGCGGGTCTATAGTTTTGCCTCTGCTTTATACCGTCCTCTTCTTGCGGCGGCGAAGGCGGCTAGCCTCAAGGCGGCGCCTGTGCTGGCTATTAAGCCTCCCAGCGTCCCCAGCTCCGGCCGTAGGCCGGCCCAGAGGGCCGTGAAGGCGCCTAGAGCCGCCGAGCCCAACGCGGCGGCGGCGGCGAAGGCGGCGGTCTGGGCCCTGCCGCGTCTAGAGAGGGGGTACTCCATCTGGATGACGGTGCCGTCTGTGGCGTCGACGGCGGCGGCGTACCTCCTGCCTCCGTATTGATACTCAAGAGCCCAGACGGGGAAGTAGGCTATGCCCTCGAACCGCCAGGACACAGTCACCTTGGTCTTAAACACGGCGGCGTAGGCCTCCGCCTCTTCTACAACCTCGCCGAGGGTGTAGAAGGCCGACTCGGGGTCTAGGTCCGGCTGGTGGAAGACGCCTATCTTCTCCAGCGAAGGCTTGAAGGGCGTCTTCCAGCGGGTGGGGAAGCGGTAGCCGCTCGGCAGCTCCACCGGAGGCTTAGACATGGCGAGGGCGGCGGCGTCGGCCTCCAGCTCGGGCAGGGGCTGGAAAGACACGTGGTAGAGGTAGAGGGGGAGGAAGTGGAGCTCGGCAGCCGTAGGGGTGGCCTGGGGCAGGTCGTCCGGCGAACCCGTCGGCTTTAAGTTAAGCGCCGCTCGAAACGCCGCCGTCTTGTCCGCCCGGGGCTGGAAGATGTAGACGGACTCGTAGGTTTTGCCTTCGCTCACCACCGTGCCGCAGTAGGGACAGACGTAGAACTTGCGGCCCGGCGGCGCCTCGTACCTCGCCCCGCAGAAGGGGCACTGCATCATTTCTCCACTCTTCTGCTCCTCAGCAGGCCCCCTGCGGCTAGGTAGGAGAAGACGGCCCCGGCGGTCAGCGCTACGGTGCCTGTGAAGAAGTCTGCGTGGTAGAGGGCAAAGCCCAGGCCCCCGAGGGCGCCTCCGGCCGCCACTGCGCCCAGGAGGCTGGCGGCTCTGTGTTCGGCGAAGGCTGGCTCCTCGGCCACCACCACCTTGCCGTCCCACCCAGCCACGTAGTAGTGGTAGTGGGAGCCGTTGTAGAGGTACGTCATGACCCACAGCGGGAGGTAGGTCAGCCTAGACGCCTCGAGCCGAGCCACTTCGTAGTCCACGGTCTTGTCTTGTACAGAGGCTGTGGCCATTAAAACCCCCACCGCCTCTCTGGCCCTCGCCGCGGCGTCCTCCTCCACGCGCGTCAGCAGGCGGGGGATGAGGCTCCTCACGGCCTTGGCCTTGGCCCTCTCCGGCGTGATCTCTGCGGCGAGGAACGTGCCCGTGCCCTGCGCGGCCACGTCTGTCAGCGGCTTGGGCTCAGGCGCCGTGTCGAAGAAGTGTTTGGCCAACGCGTCGGCGGAGAGGCCCCAGGTGGCTCGGCGCGCCAGCACCGCCACCACGTCGGAAAGGGAAACCCGGCCGGCTACCCTCACCACCTTGGTCACGATCTCGGACCTGGGCTGGCCTCTTACGTAGACCGTCTTTGTGTAGGTCACGACGACGGTGGCTCTGTAGTCGGCGTTTAGCCTCGCGTCGATTAAGTAGAAGGGGAGGTAGTACAAGTCGGGGCTTGTGAAGTTTATGGCCGACATCCTCCACCGGAGGTTTAAATCCTTCTTAGTCCTCTCCACCGCCTTCTTCACGATCTCGGAGCTGGGGAGGCTGGGCACCGCCAAAACCTCCGCTGGGTTGCCCAGGAGGAAGTTGGGCTTGCCGCAGTATCTGCAGACAGCCACCACGGAGTCTGGGGTGACCTCCAGCGGAGCGCCGCAGTAGCTACACCTAGGAGACTCCACGGCCCGGCCGCGGCAAAGTATTTAAAGTTGTACAGCAGCCCCGCGGTGGAGACTTTTGCGTGGATTAGGGGGAGGAGGGCCCTCTACGATCTGGCCAACAGCGGGGTGGCGAAGCTGGAGGTCCCGGCCGCCGCAGAGGCCCCTCCTCTGGAGGACGTTGTGGCTTCGCTCTACGACGTGTCGAAAGGCGAGGTGGCGCTGACCGCGGGGGCCCAGGAGGGCAACTTCCTGGCCTTCGCGGCGGTGAAGCCGGAGGTGGTGGTCAC
>JAVVGH010000137.1:0-3523 GCA_032249215.1 Pyrobaculum sp. | reverse complement strand
CGAGGCCCCTCGTCACGTACATGACGGCCTCTCCCCTCCGGTAGAGGCCCCAGGTATAGCCGAAGTAGCTGATGGTGTAGACAGGCACGTTAAGCGGCACACATATTTGGCCGCCATGCGTGTGGCCTGCGAGGTAGACCCCCCGCCGCGCCGCCTGGAAGGCGTCCGGCGAGTGGACGAGGACGACGTCTGCGTCGGCAGTTGCGGGGTAGCTCCGGGGGTCCTCCCGCCAGTCCAGCCCGTAGATCCTCAGGCCGCCTAGCTGAACCCAGTCGTCCGCCAGCACATGGACGCCCGCGTCTTCAAGCGCCTTGACCCCCTGCCTCAGTGGGAACTTCCTCCTGCTCCAGTGCTCGTGGTTGCCTAAGACAGCCACCTTGGGCCCGGGGAGCCGTCTCAGCGTCTCCACAACGACGTCGAGACTCGGCGTTTTTTCGTCGTAGGTGTCGCCTCCTATGAGGAGGAGGTCGTAGGGGGGTAGGTCCAGCCGCCTGACGTCGTGGAGGTGGAGGTCGGAGATAAACGCCACTCTCCTCCCCAGCCCCAGCCGGAGCTCGGCGACGTCGGCGCCTGCCAGCGGCGCCCCTAAACCGGCCGCGGCAACCGCCGCCGCGCCGCCTATTAAGGTCAGGAAGGTGCGGCGCCTCACTGCGGCTCTGCTTTTCTCAACACGTCCGCCACAGCGGCTTGCACCACCTCTATGTCCTCCTTCGTGATCATATACGGCGGGAGGAACCGCAGGGTGTTTACGCCGGCGGTTAGGGCCATCACGCCTCTCTCCATGAGGGGCTGGAGGAACTGGTCCGCCTTGACCCTCAGCTCCAGGCCCAGCATGAGGCCCATGCCCTTCACCCTCACGGCGAGTCTGCTCCCGGTCTCCGCCAAGGCCTTGGCCAGCTCCGCCCCCGCCCTCTCCGCCTTGGCGGGCACGTCCTCTTCTCTGAGCAGTCTGGAGGCGGCCGCCGCGGCGGCCATGACGACGGCGTTGCCGGCGAAGGTGGAGCCGTGCTCGCCCGGCTCAAAGACGTCGCCGAAGTCTTCTCTAGCCACGGCGAGGCCTATGGGGAGGCCGCCGGCGACGGGCTTCCCCGCGGTGAAGATGTCCGGCTCCACACCGTACTTCTGGAAGGCCCAGACGGCGCCCGTGCGGCCGAAGCCCGTCTGCACCTCATCTATGATCAGGAGCGCCCCCTTCCGCGTCGTCTCTTCCCGAAGCGCCTTGAGGAACTCAGAGGTGGCTGGGTTGACGCCGCCTTCGCCTTGTATAGGCTCCACCACTACGCAACAAGCGTCTTCGCCCACCACCTTGTCCACTTCAGACGGCACGTTGAATTTGCCGAAGCGGACGTGGGGGTAGAGGGGCTCGAAGGCTTTGCGGTACTTCTCGTTCCAGGTAATGGAGAGGGAGCCCATGGTCCTGCCGTGGAAGCTGTTGGTGAAGGCCACTATGGTGGGCTTCTTGGTGATCTTCTTGGCGATTTTTATGGCGACCTCCACCGCCTCGGTGCCCGTGTTTTGTAGGAAGACTGTTCCGAACTTGGCGGGGAGGAGGCGGGAGAACTCCTCCACGAACCGCTCCCGGGCCGGCGTGGAGAAGTTGAGGGGGACCGCCCACACCTCCTCTACCTGCCTCTTTACGGCCTCCACTATCTTGGGGTTGGCGTGGCCTAGAAAAACCACGCCGTGGTTGGTGTTGCAGTCCACGTACCGCCTCCCCTGGTCGTCCCAGACATATTGCATGAAGCCACGCACGATTCTGACGCCGTATTCGCGGTAGTAGCGGGCCAGCCTGGCCATGGGTTGGAATAGACCTATATATAAATCTGGGGATGCTCCGGAGGGCTTGGGCGGCGTCAGTAGTACTCAACCTCGTATATGGGCTGGGCCTTCTTCCTGAGGAGCTTGACCCAGATGTTGTTTCTGGGGTCCATGTCTCCACGGCCTCGGGGAAATATAAGGCCAGCGGTTGCTTAGGAGGCGGATTTTTATACTACGGCTCACCCGTATACGTGACTAACCCCATGAGGCAGATCTTCAACAAGTTGAGGTGGACGGGGCGTCGGGCCTACTTCAGGTACCTCAACAGGCCGGGCGGCGAGGAGGAGGCCACCACAGACGACGTGGTGGAGGTGGGCGCCAACGGGGTGGTGGTGTCCCGCGGCGGGAGGGAGAGCTACATCCCATACCACCGCATCGTGGAGATCCGCCTAGACACGGGCGAGGTCCTCCTTGAGAGGAGGCGCGGCTAGCCCCTCCCCAGCGCCTTAAGGAGGGCCCTGACCTTCCCCATATCTTTAACGCCGGGGCTCGCCTCTACGCCGCTGGCCACGTCCACCATGTAGGGCCTCAGCGCCGCCACCAGGTGGGCGTTCTCCGGCGCGACGCCGCCCGCCACAGCCACCTTCCCCAGCCCAACCACCTGCCTCAGCGCGGCCAGCGGTATCTTGAGCCCCCCCTCGTACCGCTCTCCGCCCTTCTTGTCTGCATCCACCAGCACGTATTCGTTAGGTCTCCTCAGCAACTCCACCACCGCAACCCTCAGATCCGCGCCGGGCCTATACACGGCCACAGGCGCAAGCGCCACCCCTCGGGAGGCGGCGTAGTCGTAGTCCTCACCCGCCAGCGCGCCGTGGTGTTGCACAACAGAGATGCCGCTCTCAGCGGCGAGGTCCACCGCCGCCTTGGGCGGGAGTGAGGCGGTCACCAGCACCGGCCTGCTCCTCCGCACCGCGGCCCTCAAGGCCCCGAGGGCCTCCGGCCTGACGGCGCGGGGGCTCGTCGGCTCCACTATGAACCCTATATACTCCACAAGCCCGTCCAGCGCCTCGGCGTCGGCCAGCCTGGCGACGCCACATATCTTAACCAACACAGTATTTGTAAACTAGCCTGTTTAATAGTCACATGGCTTTTACCTGGACGGAGGTTTTAAAGAGGGTCTACCCTGCGCTGTCAGCGCGTTACAAAGTAGTCGGCGGACCCCAGGTCTTGTAGACTTAGGCCTGGCACTCCCCTCGAAGGACGTCGACTTGTTTATTGAGGAACCCTCTTGAGCTGCCGCGGCTTATTGCCGAGGCTCTTGGGCTTTTAGAGGAGCGGTTTGAGTTCTTCAGGTTGGGGGATAGCCAGATTTTTCACTTCTTCGCAAAGGTGGAGAGGGGCGCGGTCGCCGTAGAGGTTATGTCTAGGACGCACCTGGGCAAGATCTCGGAGACTCCGCTCTTTGAGGGAGTTAGGCACGTTGAGCGCGAGGGTGTTTTCTACTGGACGCCGTCGCTGGAGGTCTACGCAGTGTTGCAGGCCGCCAGACCCGACGGGCCTAGTAGACTTAGCCCGCTTCGTTTTAGTGTTTGACGAAGTAGACTGGGGGAGGGCTGGGCGTCTCGCAACCAGAGATGGAAGCCGTAGGCGTCTGCGGCCGTTGCGTTTGCGGCATATATATTCGGCGCCGTCAGCGCCACCGCCGCCAGTGCTATTATCGCCGGGTTTAGCTTCGGCATGTCTCCCCCTTTCGCCGGCCTTTATT
>JAVVGH010000136.1:0-3524 GCA_032249215.1 Pyrobaculum sp. | reverse complement strand
TCATGCGCCGCCGGGTGTCCAGCTTAAAAATATTTGCGTAGTGCCGTGGCTAGACGGCGACGGGAAAGTTATTATTTATGTGTCCATCGGGGGCTGTGGTGATTCCGGCGTTGCTCGTAGTGGTTTTGGCTGTGTTGATTGGGACCGGGCCCGCTTTTATCGGCCAGCGGACGGAGGCGTTGCCGGTGGAGTCGACGCCGTATGTCAAGGCCGAGGACGCCGGGGCCACTATGTACAACCTGGTGTTGTTTTTTGTACTGTTGGTGGCCGCCACCGTCGTGATCTATATCATGTTCACCAGGAGGAGGCTCCTCTCTCTGTTCCTCTCCTTCATCTGGTTCGTGCTTTCCGTCGGCGTGTTTCAGTTCTACGTGATAATGTACTACTGGGCGGGCTTCATCGACGAGGTAAACGCCGTGAGGCTCATGTGGGCCTCCCTCCTCTTTGGGGCCTTAACCGTGTTTCTGCTCCGGAGGAAGAGGGGGGATCTCCTCCTCGGCTTCTTGGGCTCCCTCGCCGGGGCCATGTTTGTGCAGTTGTTGCCGCCGGCCACCGTCGTGGCGCTCCTAGCCGCCCTCCCCATCTACGACTACGTGATGGTCAGCAAGGGGCTCCTCGGGAAGATGGTGAGGAGGAGCAGGGAGATGTCTCCCCCCTCGGCGGGCGGCGGGGAGGGGGGGAAGGCCGACACGCCTTTGTTCGGCTTCGTGGTGAGGCTCAAAACGCTTTCTCTAGGCGTGGGCGACTTCGTGGTGTATTCCATGGCCTTGTCCTTCTTGGCGATGCGGCTTGTGGAATACGGCAGAGACACGGCGCTGATCGCGGTGGGCCTCGGCGCGGTGCTCATATACTTCGGCCTGATGCTGACGGTTGAGGTGTTCCTCAAGCGGTGGGGCTACGGGCCGGCGCTCCCATTCCCCATGCTCCTGCTCTCGCCCCTCATCGCCCTGGCCTGGTTCTTTTAAATACAGATTTTTTCCACGCCATGTTACACACGAAGGCCCTATACGAAGAGCTCAGGAGGTACGAGCAGGTCAAAGACGAGGTGGTGCAGACCTCCATAAAGGCGGCAAGGCTATCCAAGGCGGTGGTCTATTCCGTGATTAGGAGGGACATGGCCGCCGCGGAGAAGGCTCTCCACGACATGGAGGAGGTGGTCGCCAAGCTCAAGAAGATGATTGAGGAGTGGCCCATGTTTTACGGCAACGCCGTGACGGGCCTCCAGGAATACGTGGAGGCCTACTCCCTCTACCTCTTCGCAAAGGAGGGCCGCCTACCCAGCAGAGAGGAGCTGGGGGTAGACGTCTACACCTACCTAATGGGCGTAGCAGACGTGGCCGGGGAGCTGGGCCGCTCAGCCACCGAGGAGCTACTGCGCAAAAACGTGGAGGCGGCTAGGCGGCTGAAGGAGGCCGTGGAGAGCCTCTACCTAGACCTCCTCTCGCTGGAGCCCCGCGACTACGAGCTGAGAAAGAAGGCGGACTACGTGGGGTCCCAGGCGAACTGGATATCGGAGAAGCTTTTTTATGCCACCACCTGCCGCCAGACGGCAGAGGAATTTAAATAACGTGTAGATCTTGTCGTGGACTACGTGGAGTCTCTTCTCAAAAGCCTTGACATATCCCCGCCTGACGTGGAGGAGGTGAGGCGCCTGGTGGCGACGATTCTGAGGGGTCTTCAGCTGATATGAGCGAGGTGGCAAAGAAGGTGGAGGAAGCGCGGCGGCGCGCCGACTTGAACTACTTCCTCTTCCTAAACGAGAGGGCGGCTGAGGAGGTGGATTTGCTGAGGAAGGCCGGGAGATGCGGCGCGTTGTGCGGGGTCGCATTGGCGGTTAAGGACAACATAGAGGTGGCCGGCATGCCCGTGACAAACGGCGCGCCGTATATGAGGAAGATGGGGGACAAAACGGCGGCGGTTGTCCGCAGGCTCATGGCCGAGGGGGCGGTGGTGCTAGGTAAGACAAATATGCACGAGCTGGCGCTGGGCGCAACAAATGTAAACCCCCACTTCGGACCTGCTAAGAACCCCCACGACCCCTCCCGCATAACTGGGGGCTCCAGTGGGGGTAGCGCAGGTGCGGTGGCGATAGGAGTGGCGGATTTGGGCATCGGCACAGACACGGGGGGCTCTGTGAGGATACCCGCGGCGCTCTGCGGCGTCGTGGGCTACAAGCCGCCCTATGGCAAGATGCCCATGGAGGGGGTCTACCCTCTGGCGCAGAGCCTAGACCACGTGGGCTTCTTTGCGCGGTCGGTCCGTGAATTGGTGAGGATGCTGTCGGCGGTGGGGTGGGCGCCTCAGCAGCTCACCCCGCTCAGGAGGTTTAGATTCGCCGTGTTGATGGGCGTGGCGGAGCCGACTAAATATGTGGAGAAGGCCTTCTGGCGGGCGGTGGAGGCGTTGGAGGGCATCGGCGGGTTGGGGGACGAGGTGTTTATAGACGCCGCAAGGTACTCCTCCGCGAGGGCCGCCATCTTGCTTTCGGAGGCCGCGGCCAACTACTACGACTACCTGCGAAGCGCCGCGGATTATATGGGCCGGGACGTCGCCACTCTGCTCAGCGCCGGGGTCGCGCTACCCGCCGTGGCGTACATAACCGCCAAGAGGGTCAAGGAGGAGGCCACCCAGTTTTTCAGCTCTCTCCTCAAGAGATACGACGTGGTGGTGTCGCCCACCACAGCCACCGAGGCGGTGCCGATAGAGGAGGCCGCGAGCATTGCCGTGAGGCCGAGGCTCCTGGCGTATACCGAGCTCTTCAACTTGACGGGGCACCCCGCGATATCGGTGCCCGCCCCCGCCTCAGGTCTCCCCGTGGGTCTCCAGATCGCGGCTAGAGACGAAGACGTGTTGCTTGCTGTGGCCGCCTCCTACGAGGAGGAGGCGCTTTGACGGAGATACTCCATAAAGCCCAACACGCTGAACCTGAGGTAGAAGTCTAGGTAGAGGCCGCCCGCCTCCAGCACCTTGGCGACGTTTTCATCCTCCTTTGCCAGCAACCGCAGGGCCTCGTCCACCGGCAGATCCAGACGCCCCCGCAGAGCCTCCACCCACGCCTCCACCTGCTCCCTGTGTCTCTTCAGGAGCTCCACGTCGCGTGTACAGGAGTAGTGCGGGTAACACAACACATCTACGTCGAGGCCGCGCAACCTGTCGAGGGACTGCAGGTAGAGGTCGAGCCTGAATGGCGGCGGCGTTGTGGGAATAACGGCGCTGAGCTCCGGGATGTGCACCCCTGCCCCGTCTCCCACAAACAGCGTCTTGCGGTCTCTGTGGTAATACATGACGTGATGCGGCGCGTGGCCGGGGGTGTGTACGGCGTCGAACACATCGAAAAGCCTGGCCCCGTCCGGCACCCCCGCCACCTTTTCGTTAGGCAACGGGCGGCCGAACTTCTCTGCAAAAACCCCCAGCAACGACCTGCTGGCTTCATACAGCTTCGAAGGATCTGCCACGTGTCTGGTATACCTCTCGTGGACGTAGGTAGGCCTCGCCAAATGGCCGGCGGAGCCGCAGTGATCTAG
>JAVVGH010000135.1:0-3535 GCA_032249215.1 Pyrobaculum sp. | reverse complement strand
GTACCCAGACGATGAGGTGAAGAGGAGGAGGTTTGTAGATGCCGTGGTTGAGATCCTGCCGGAGTACGAAGAGGGGCTTAGAGGGCTTGAGGAGTTCAGCCACATCATCATCTTGGCGTATCTACACAAGTTCCGGAGCCGGCCTCTCGTAGTTAGGCCGAAGCGGGTAGAGGGGGCGCCGGAGGTCGGCGTCTTCGCCACAGACAGCCCCGACAGGCCTAACCCAATTGCGGTGTCCATCGTCCGCCTCCTCCGGCGGGAGGGGAGGACGTTGTACATAGACGGCGTAGATCTCTTCGACGGGACGCCTGTCCTCGACATAAAGGGCTTCTCGCCGAAGCGCTGTCCAGAATCCCCTAAGGCGCCTTGGTGGGCCGATTGAGATGTTGCCTCTAGCCCCCCTTCACTACGTCTTAAGCGCCGTCAGCGGCTTCGTAGTGGGGTTCACCCTAGGTTTAATAGGCGGCGGAGGGTCGATATTGGCCATTCCGCTTCTCCTGTACTTTGTGGGGCTGGCGAACCTAGGCGGCTATTCTCCAGATTATATCGATCACCTAGTGGTGGGCACCACGGCGTTAGCTGTAGGGCTAAACGCCTTCATCAACGCCTATATGCACTGGAGGAGGGGAAACGTGGCGCTGAGAGAGGGGGTTGTCTTCGCCGGGGTGGGCGCCGTGGGCAGCTTCGTCGGCGCCAACGTAGGCCTTGGCGTCAGAGGCGAACTGCTCCTTTTCCTCTTCGGCATCTTTATGATAGCTGTCGCAGTTTACGTGTGGAGGAAAGATGAGGACGGAGGCCGACGTACGTCCCGGGGTGGGTCGAGCTGGGCTAGGCTCGTGCCGACGGCCTTCGCCGTGGGCTTCGCCTCGGGCTTCTTCGGCATAGGCGGGGGGTTTCTGGTGGTGCCGGGGCTGTTGTTCAGCACGGGCATCGACATCTTAAAGGCCGTGGGGACTTCGTTGATTTCCGTGGGGACGTTCGGCGTGGTGACGGCCGCCGCCTACCTCTTGAAGGGACTTGTGGAGCCTCTGATCAGCCTTCTGTATTTGGCAGGCGGCGTGGCCGGCGGCTATGCGGGAGCCTGGGCCGCCTCGGCCGTCCCCCGGAGGACGTTGCGGAAAATATTCGCAGGTATGTTGATCGCCGTGGCCGTGTACGTAATGGCTAGGAACCTTCCGTGATGTTGCGTTAAGTTTTTAAGTCAACACGTTCCACAACCTATGCCATCTCATGGATCGTTGACTAAGGCTGGGAAGGTTAGGAACCAGACCCCCAAGATACCTCCAAAGCCTAAGAAAGACCTGCCGCCGAGGAGGAGAAACATCAGAAACTACAAGAGGAAGATTCTATACGCCTCCTCATCTCAAGCCTCCGCCGAGGCTTAACGCCTAATGCTACTTGTTTTTTTGGCCGTAGTGCTATTCATCACAGGAGCCACCCTGTCTCGTAGAGTTGACGTCTCTATTTCACTCGCCGCAGGTGCCGCCGCCTACGGCGTCGCCGCCTTTGGGCCCGGGGTCTTGGCCGCCACAGCCGCCGCCTTTAATACGTCTATGGCCTACGTCTTGACGTCGCTTATCTTCGCCATGGCTCTCGGCTTTTTGCTAAGGGAACAAAAGACCCGCATCGCCAGCGGCCTCTCGGCTCTGGGGGCCAGGGCGGCTGCCTTCGCCATACCCGCCGCCATAGGTCTACTCCCCATGCCCGGCGGGGCTTACATCAGCGCTGTGGTCGTAGACCCTCTATACGACAAGATGGGGCTTAAAAGCCACCAGAAGACCTTCCTCAACTACTGGATGCGGCACATATGGATCCCGGTCTGGCCCCTCTTTCAGGGCGTCTTGATTACGGCGGCTGTCCTCGGCGTCTCGGTGTGGCAGGTGGTGGAGTGGGCATGGCCGGGCGCCCTCTTCGCCGTGGCGGCGGGGGTCGCGGTGGCCGCCTCGCTCGTCAAGCCAGTCCCCGTGGCTGGGGATCCGCGTGACTTAACGGCCCTCTGGCCTCTCGCGGCTGTGGCCGCGCTCTCCTTTCTAGTGCCTCTCCCCCTGGCGGTGGCGACTGTTTATCTGGCCTACGTCGTGGTTAATAAGGTGGGTAGAGATCAGCTCGCCGCCTCGTTGAAATACGCCCTTAACCCGCGGATACTTGCGATAATTGTGTTTTCTCTAGTCTTCGCCCAGTACATAAAGGAGAGCGGACTAGGCGCCCAGCTGGCCCAGGCCCTCGGCCCCTACTCCGGCCTCGCCGTCTTCTTGATACCCTTCGCCGTGGGTTTAGCCACCGGCGTGGAGTTCACCTTCGCCGGCCTCGCCTTTCCGCCCATATCGTCTCTTATCCACGGACCTGCCTTGGCCTTGGCCTTCGCGGGGGGCTTTCTCGGCGTGATGCTCAGCCCTGCCCACTCTTGTTTAGTCCTAACCCGAGAGTACTACCAAGCAGACGTCGGCCAGGTATACCGCCTCTTGGCCAAGGCCGCCGCCGCTGTCGTGGCACTGTCGGCGGCATACTACGTATTGATCTTTTATTGACGACGCCTCTTTCATCGTGCTGGTGGTTGTCGTCGGACCCATGTTTGCAGGCAAGACCACAGAGTTGATCCGCCGGGTGGAGCGGCAGGTTATAGCTGGTCGGCGGGCCATCGTCTTTAAGCCTTCTCTAGACGCGAGGTACGACGCATCTAAGGTAGCCGCCCACAACGGCCTCAAGTTCGACGCCTATGTGGTGCCGCCTGACGAGGCCGGCGTCGAGGCTATATACAAACTGGGGTTTGAGTACGACGTGGTCGCCGTGGACGAGGTCCAGTTCTTCCCCCCAAGCCTTGCGGAGGTTCTTGACGCGTTGGCGAGCCACAGAGTGGTAATTGCCGCAGGTCTAAACCTCGACTTCCGCGGCGAGCCTTTTGAAACCACTATGCGCGCGATGGCGTATGCAGACAAGGTGGTGTCTCTAACCGCTGTCTGTAAAACATGTGGAAGACCGGCCACCCGGACGCAACGCCTCATAGACGGCAGACCCGCCCCTAGAGACAGCCCCCGCATCCTAATAGGCGGAGGGGAGACCTACGAAGCTCGGTGTAGGAGACACCACGTTGTCCCTAAATAGGCTATATTCACCGAATTTTTGAATGAATATTTTTAAAGGTAAAAAGTTTCTGTGCTTATGGCGGAACTCGCCAACTACCAAAGAGTAGTTATTGACCAAGACACTTGTATCAGTTGCGGCGCCTGCGTCGCCGCATGTCCCTACCAGGCCCTTGAGCTCGACGAAAACGGCAAATCCAGACTCATTTGGGAGATGTGCAAAGACGACTTCTCCTGCGTCGCCGTGTGTCCCGTCAAGTGTATCTACAAGACAAGCGAGGCCCCGGCGGAGTTCAAGGCCAAGAAGGGCTGGTATAAGTTCGGCAAGGCCCTCTCTCCCGAGGAACAGAAAGTATACGAAGAGTGGAAGTCGAAATACGGCGTCACAGCCCCACCCGTTTAGGCGAGAAACATATTTCTCTCTATCTCAACCTTTTTTGTGGGCACTTGTCGAG
>JAVVGH010000134.1:0-3568 GCA_032249215.1 Pyrobaculum sp. | reverse complement strand
GGCGCTGTAGGGGGAGTCGTCGTATTCTGGCGCGGTGTGGCCCAGGGGCAGGACCTGCCAGTATGTGGCCTCGGCGTCGGCGAGGAACTCCGCAAATTTATACGCCTCGGGCCCCATGTCGCCTACGTGGCATCCGCCGGGGAGGCTGAAGACGGGGAGCAATACGCCGAAGCCTCTTAACACGAGTTAAAATCTGGGCCATTTATTTAACTGGTGCAGGTGTTCCGGCCCTACGTAGACCAGGGGAGGAGCGCCTCCTTTCTAGACGACAGGAGGCTTGGGAAGCAGAGGGTGGAGCTTAAACAAGTCCTCTTGGCGATCCTCCGGCGGCGAGGCGTCTTGAGGGACGGCAGGCGGGGCTGGCTGAACCACCCCGTCGTGTTGATGTACGACGCGGGTCCCTACGTGGAGGACTTAGTGCGGTACTTCTACGCCGCCGTGGACGAGTGGACGCGTCGGGGGTATAGGAGCAACATCTCGCTAGACGACGTAGAGCCGCTCCTGAAGGAGGTGGAGGGGGCCCCCGGCACCCCCGTGACTGAGGACATGGCGCGGGAGTATAGGCGGCTCTTGTTGCTCAAAGAGCCCTGCCACTACTACAAGAAGCTTTCGGCCGCGGAGCTGGAGGAGCTCCTCAACACGCCGCCGCGTCCATACCCTGGCGTCAACCTCTGGCTGTTTGACGTATGGGAGACGTATCTGAAATTCATGGAGCGGTTGGCTAGAGGCGAGGTGGACTGCGCCGGGATCTTCCCCCGCCGCCGATGAGCTACTTACGTTGAGGGCGCCGCGTAACTGCGGCCTTTTGCGGCTGGGCGGCCCTATTCTGGCGCGAGATGTAGAGACTAGATATCTGTCAAACGAAATAGGTTTTTAACTTGTTGTAACTTGGTTTTTATGGAGAATGTTGGCGCCTGGCTTTACGAGTTGGGGAGAGGCTTGTTGTCGGCTGCGTGGAGCCCGGCTACTGTTGCGTTGTATGTGGTGGGGTACATCGTCGTGTTGTTGCTGTCGGCTGAGGCTCTCCGCGTGGCTAGGTATAAAAGTTTTCGTTGGGTGGCTTTGAGGCTGGCCATGTTGTTCACCGCGGTTCTCGCCGTGGTGCTGACGGTTGCGACGCTTCATTTTATTCTCACGGTGTTGAGCATGCTGGAGGAGTGGGGCTTCTACTTCTCCATCTATGGACTAACTCTGTATGTCGTCGGGACGAACGTCGCCGCCTACGTGGCGTCGCCCTTCCTCATCAACAGGTCCTACTACGCAAGGCCCGACGTGGAGCTTCAGAGAGTTGTAGATAGGGTGGCTGAAAGGCTGGGATACAGGGGGGTCAAGGCTGTGGTGGTGGACGGGCCGCCGAACGCCTTCGCCTACGGCAACCTCCTTGCGGGGAGGTACGTGGCGGTCACGGAATCGCTTAAGAAGATGCTGTCGGAAGAGGAGCTTGAGGCCGTGGTGGGGCACGAGCTGGGCCACCACATCAATAGAGACTTGGTGGTCATGTTGCTCCTCGGCATGCTCCCCATGTTGCTGTATTACGTCGGGCGGGGGCTGGTGGAGGCCTCCCTAAGGAGAAGCAGTAGGAGGGGCAACCCCCTAGTCGCGATAGGCCTTGGTCTTCTAGCCATGGCAACCTCTCTCGTTGTGCAGACCCTGGTGCTGGCGTTCAGCAGACTTAGGGAGTACTACGCCGACGCGATGGGGGCTAGGTCTGCGGGAAAGGCGGCGATGAAGTCGGCGCTGGAGAAGATACGGAAACACTACTTCACACACTTTGCAGACGACGAACAGGTCAGACAGAGCAAAATCAAGGCGCTTTTTATCTACGCCTTTGTAGGCATCTACGCCGCGCCGCTTTGGGACGAGCTCTTCTTAACCCACCCCCCACTGGAGAAGCGGTTCACGTTCATAGACCTGCTCTAACAGCCCCCGCCGCCGGGTAGTCTCTACGACACGAGGATGGGCGTCTACGCGGCGACGTGTCCCGGCTAGCCTACTCCTCCGGTGTCGCTGAGGGCTTCGCGTATTTTCTTAGCAAGTTCCTTAGGCTCCCCGATGGGGCCGGCATGCACGAGCCTCCCCCTTACGATCACCAGGGGGAGCCTCCCGGTGCCGTGGCGTATCATGAGGTAGAGCCCCCTCAAGGAGAAGGGGGAGGTGAAGCGCACCGGCGCATCCACCTCCTCGAGGGCCTGCATCAACGCAGAGAGGTCTACGTCCCAAGTCTCTTCGCGTAGCTGAATCCTAAAGGCGTCTGTCAAATCGCATACTCTACAAACGCCGACTTTGGCGGGCAGATACGTAACCACCTCGATTTGAGCCACTGTCCATAGTCGTTGGGAGTTTATAGGGTTTTAGAGGGGGGCGTCAGAGGCTGAACTCCACCATTCCGCTTGTGGTCGACTCCGCGAGTACTTGTTCGTCTATTTCTATGTAGTACTGGACGTCGGCGGTGTAGACGTAGTTGTTGCCCTCCTCGCCGGTGGGGGTCTTGGGTATGGCGGCCTCCATGACGGCCCTGCCCTTTGTCTCCCCGCCCTTTAGGAGGGGTATCTCCAGCCTCGCCCTTACGGTGTCGCCCTCGGTCTTGAGGTCCCACTTCTTCTCGCCCACCTCTAGGCCGTAGTCTGCGGCGTATATCTGGACCAGCTTGCCGAAGTTTGAGCCCGACTCGTCCAGCACCACGGTTGTGCCGGCCTCCCGAGGCCACCTCTCCAGCTTCTTAAGCCTGGCTTGCTCGTCGGCGCCCTTCGAGATTCTGATGGGTATCTGCACCCTTCTCTCATATACCCGGTACATGGACCCGCGTCTAGGTCGATTTTATAAGTGTTAATTGAGGAAACTTTTTAATTTGCTTACGGTCTAATGTCGTGAGTCTGGAGCGCATACTATCAGCCGTCAGGGCTCTGCTGGCGCGGGAGCTGGTGGATAGGGGGCTCAGCGTGAACGAGACGGCGCGGCTTCTCGGCTTGACGCCCGCCGCGGTGTCTATGTACCTATCGGGGAAGAGGGGGGGCGAGTACGTGCAGGAGTTGGCGCGGGACGACCGGGTCATGGCGCTTGTCAAAAGCCACGCCGATCTCTTCGTCGACGCGGCGAAGAAAGGCGTGAGGGGGCCCGTCGACCTTACGGAGCTTGCGAAGGTGGTGGCTAACATCTTGGCTCAGAGGGGGTCTTCGGCGGGGCTGGAGGAGGTCATCAAAGAGCGGATCCGGCTTGAGCAGGAGACGGCCACCAGGGCTATGGCCTACTCCTACAAGGTCAGGAATCCGCTGGTGCGTTCTCTCTTTATGCAGATCGCCGCCGACAGTCTGAGACACGCCGAGATACTAACCATGATCTTAGACTACCTGGGGGGCCGGCTGAAGGCGGAAGACGTCGACGTCTCCGGGGAGGAGCTTGAGATGCTGGCGCAGGAGGAGTCGGCCATGCGGGAGAGCATCGCCGACCTCTACAAGCTGGGGGACCCCGTGTTGAGGGCGCTTATCCTCTCCATCGAGCTCGACGAGCAGAAACACTACCAGCTAGTTAAGACGCTTCAGCTGGCCTCTCGCCGCGGTTAACACGGCCC
>JAVVGH010000133.1:0-3587 GCA_032249215.1 Pyrobaculum sp. | reverse complement strand
GACGGCGACGGGGATGACAACCTCGTCCGAGTACCTACGGCCGTAGGCATCTACATATTCCACATGCACAGTGACGTTGCCGGCGAGGGGTCCGGTGGCGTTGAAGCCGAAGCTAACCACTGAGGCATCCTGCGGCGCCAGCCGGCTCACCACCTGCCGCGTAGACGTGACAGGGGCAAAACCCTCCGCCGACGCCACAGTCACGTTTATGTTATACGCCTCGGCGAAGCCGCTGTTGTAGAGCGTGACAACTACGAAAAACGGCGAGCCGGCAACTGGGCGGCGCGGCGAAACCTCAACAGACGAGAGGGCTACATGCGGCCTTTGACGCGCCGATACTGAGAACGAGCCGGCGGATCTGCCCGCGGCGCCTCGTTGCGTCGTGTAGTAGATCTCGTAATCCACCCTTACCACGCCGCCTTGATGCGCCGGGATAGACATGGAGTAGTTAACAACCACAGGCCTCTGGGGGTCGAGCTCCAGTTCGTAAACCGCAGTGGGCGAGACAGGCGAAGAGAGAAACAGAACCGCCCTCACCCTCTCGAGACCTGTGTACATAACCGAGACGAGAAGAGAAGAAGACGAGCCGGCCGGCAGTTCGTCAGCCAGCGGCTTGACCACAAAGACGCCGCCCTCGGCCACCGGCAACTCCACGCGGTAGACCTCCCTCCAGCCCCCGCCCCAGACCTCCACCGTTGCGGCGACGGAGCGGCCCAGCGGCACCACGCCGAAGCGGGCGGTGGCGTTGCCGAAGCCGCCGAATATGTAGGGCATGGCCTTGTCCACCGCCGCGTTTTCAAAAACCACAGACGCGTTGAAGCCGCCGGGCGCAGAGACTGAGACCGCCACGTCGTTTACAACGCCGCTGGCGAGCAGAGCCGGGGAGACAGACACCTTGGCCCGCCCCGCAGCCTGCTGCCTCAACACCGGGAGGTAGAGCGACGAAGACTCCGACACCACCACGCCGCCGACCACATACTGCACCTCAGCCCTCACCTCCACCACGTCAGAAGTCGGGACGACGAAGACCGACGCCGAACCGCGCCCTCTGCGCAACTCCACGACATATACGCTGGAGCCCGCGGCGGCCCCCGCAAACCTCAAATACGCAACGCCGTCATAGGGGCCGGGAAGCTCCACCGTCACATTTAGGCGGCCTCCTCCGCCTGGTATCTGCGCCGGAGACGCCGACACCACCACGACGGGGCGAGGAGCCGTCTGTAGAAAAGCGGTGGATGTCAACCTCACCGGTTGCCCCGAGGCGTCTACCCCCTCAAAAGACACAGTAAGAGACGGCGACGGAGACTCGGCCAACACCACGAGGGGTATGGAGAAGACGCCGGGGCCCGCCGGCACCGCCGTATGTTGCGAAAGCACCTTGACGCCGTCGCCAGCCACGCGGAGGATCCCGCCGCGCACCCCCCGCAGCGCCACAGACATGTTAACCACCGAGGGGACCCCCAACACCGCGATCCCGGACGCCGAGACGGAGAGCTCCGGCGCCGGAGGGATATACAGCGCGACAGACTCCACCACCTCGCCGCCGCCGTCCAACGCAGACCCCCTGTCCACGTACCTCCACCTATACACCACCACCGCCGGACACGAGACGTTGAACCTCCCAGCCCAGAGAGAGACCCTGACGGTAACCGCGCCGGGCCCCAGCTCAGCCGCCCTAAACCCAGAGACGACATCCACAAAACCACACAGCGGCCTCACCCCCACGGAGACATCTATATGCCGCTCCCTCAGAAAGAACATCAAACCCAGAACCCCCACCCCGTCGGCCCTAGGCGGAGACTCCCACACAGACCCCAGGAAGATCACGCCGCGGTCGCCGGCAACCGCCTGCGCAGAGACGAAAACCGCCAAGAGGAGGAGAAGCCTAACCCACATAACGCTCCACAATCCTATAAACCGCGTAAAAGATAACCCAGTAAACAGCCACAAGACCCAACGCCACAGCAACCCCAAGAGGCCCCTTAAAGCCTTGAATCTCCGCCCCGACACCGCCAGCACCTGCCAGGGCGTACGCAACAGCCAGAAGGCCGGCCATGACGGCGAAGCCCGTAATAGATACGGCCAAGGCGCCGCGCCTCCCAAGGAACAAATCCAGCAAAACCCCCAACACCACAAAGAAAACCAAAGTGGACAAAACACCCGCCACGTCGCCACCTGATACGAGCGAAACCGCTAGATTTATCAGACCAACCACGGCACCAGCGATAAGCCCACGCAACATGCCATCACCCTCTTACAAATATATAAAGTTTTCTAACGACCACACTATTATTCGACGCAAATGTATTACCAAAAAAAACTTGACTGTTATAAAGGGCCCGCCTCCGCAATACATGAACGCAATAGAAAAACTAAAAAGATACGAAAAAGTCGCCAAGGCCGCGCCAATGCTCGCGACGCTAGCCGTATTAGCACTAGGCCAAGCGGCGCACGCCGCCACGCCCTCCCCAAGTGAGATATGTTCCCCCGACGGTAGCTGTATAAGGTTCATCTGCTTCTATATAGGGCCTATTAAAATCTGTATATTATAACAGCTTCATAAACCCCAAACCACAATTTTTTTAACATTAAGACTTTACTGTGTTCATGTCTTCTCTTTATGAGCTTTACCTCCTGTATGTAAGGGAGAGGAGGGGCACGGTGGCGGCGCTCTTCTTGTTATCCATACTGGGGACGGTGTCGCTCTTCGCAGTATTTCTGTTCTGGCAGCTGGGAGAGAGCATAGCTGGCGACATCCAGAGGTCGCTGGGCGCAGGCACGGTCGTGGTTATGGGCGGCCCGTTTAGCGACCGGGACCTGGCGGCGGCTCTTTCGCTGGGTTGCTTCTCAGGCGGCTACGGCGTCTCGGTGGCCACCGGCGTGTTGCGCTACCCCAACGGCACTACTAGAACAGTGACGGTCGCCGCGGTGCCCGCCGGGGTGCGAGGCGTCGCAGGCGCCGCCGCCGTGGCGAACGCCTACTACGCAAAGGCTGGGGAGACGTATAGAGTCGCCGCGGCGGGGAAGGAGCTGACCATCTACGTCAAGGAGACGGTTGCACAGACGGCGTCTATAGCAGGCCTCTCTGCAGACATCTACGTAGACAGAGCTCTCCTAGGCAACCTGCCGTACGAATACTTGGTGCTCCAGAAGGCCGGCCGTAGCTGCGTAAAAGAGCTGCGGGGGCTTTTCCCGAGGGCGGCGGTTATGGACTCAGACGAGTTCATATCGGCGTTGTGGGGCCAATTGCTGCTGTATCTAGGCTCGGCGGCGCTGGTGGCGCTCTCGACCACAGCCGCCGTGGCCGCCCTCGTCTACACATACGCAACTACAATGTACTACACCCACTTTAAGGAATTCGCCATACTCCGAACCCTCGGGCTCAAGAAGAGGGGCCTTGTGGCCCTGGCCCTAATGCTCTTCGCCCTCCCAGCCGCCGCCGGCTCCCTAACGGCAACAGCCCTAGCTCTCGCGGTGGAGGCCCCCGGCATATCCACCGCGCAGATAGCGCCGATCCCGCCCGCAGTAGTCACCGCGGCGACGCTACTAGCCTCAGCGCCAGCCCTCAGAAGACTATACGCAATAAC
>JAVVGH010000132.1:0-3599 GCA_032249215.1 Pyrobaculum sp. | reverse complement strand
GTCGCCGGCGGGAGGGGGGACAGGGCCCAGCGGCTGGTCGTCACAGATGTGAGGGCCGGCGTGTTGCTGAGGGCCAGGGAGTGCTTAAGGAGTGGAGTTCGGGCGGAGGCTTACGTAGCCGCGGTTGAAGTTCTCTTGCCCACTTCCAACCCGTAGTGCACAGCAGGGCCAAAGCTACGTTACAGCCACCCGGCCGCAACCACGCCGACCTTGTCCGCGGCATCTAGTCTCTGTGCGGCGCCCCGTAGAGATGTTTAAGCGCCGGCGAAAGATTAGTCTATGACGTTGCCGTATATGACGTCTATGCCTAATTGTCTTGCCTTTTCCAGCGCCTCCTTGTCTATGTGGACGGCGACGAGGATAAGCCTCTCTACCTTCTTGCCTTGCCTCGCCAGCTCCTCGGCCGCCAGCTTGGCCCTCCAGGCGAACCACCCCACATCGTCGCCGTAGGCCACGGCCTTGACTTCAATTAGATACCCCCTCCCGTCGTGGATGTAGACGTCTACCTCCACCACGCCGACGTCGGTCTTGAGCACCAGCTTCTCCACCTTCTCAGCCTCAACGCCTCTGCGCTCAAGCGCCTCTTTGAACAGCTCAAGAACCATTTTTTCCAAGTCCCTACCCCACCTCCCACCCAGATAACCCATGGTGACTTCAAGCCTTTTAAGCCGCTCGTCGAATGTCTTACGCATTTCTTCAATGGCGATTCTCAACTCTTCTACAGCTTTAAACACCGCTTCGAAACCAGTCTTCATGTAGTCGGCCAGCGTCTTTATGGCTTCGGCCACCTCCTTAAGCTCCTCTGTCCTCGCTTTGCGTATTGCCCTCTCGACGACCTCCTCAAGCTTGTTCCAGTCTAGCTCCAACTTCACGGTCCGATCCTGCTCCACAATATAGACAAGATTATGCGTTTAAATATGCTACGCAGGCCACCGGCTGGATGCAACCACGTGCATGTCGCTCCGCGCCGACGCCACAAGGCGCGGAAAAAATCTTGCTCTTCAGTGCATGCTTTTGCAACGGCGCCGCCGTTGATTTGCGGCGGGCTCATCATTTTTATTTTGGAGCTTTCTGTCGGCGTGTGCGGCGGTGCGTCGTTGAGAACGGCATGGCTGTTCGGCGCCGGAGGCGCGGTTTTGAGAGGCGGAGAGCTTCGCGGGGGGCGTGTTTGAGGCGCTTCTCGTCGCGCTGGCGCTGGAGCTCCTGGACTGGCCCAGGTGGTGGAGGGGGTATCTGGTGAGCAGGCTGATCCCGCCTCAGATCCACCCGGTGTCGTTGTTCTACCGAGCCGTGTCCCCCCTGGCCCGCGGAGGCGGGCTGGCAAGAGGCGTGGCCGCGGCGGCGACAGCCCCCCTCGGGGCCCTGGCCGTGTGGGTCCTCGCGCAGGCAATTGCGGCGGTCCCCTCGCCTCTGTCCTACTTACTTGAGGGCTACCTCCTCAAGCTGACCTTCTCTATCACCCACATCCTCTACCCCTGCATGCGGCACGTGGGCACGCCAGCGATGCGGCACGTGGCTCAGCAGTTCGTCCGGCGAGACCTCTCCAACGCAGACCCCCGCCGCGTGAACTCCGCCTGCCTAGAGGCGGCGGCGGAGTCGCTGGTGGACTCCTTCGTCTCGCCTCTCTTCTGGTACCTCCTCCTCGGCCTCCCCGGCGCTTGGCTCCAGCGCCTCGTCAACACCCTCGACGGGCTCGTGGGCTTCCGGGAAAAAGGCGCGTTGGGCGCGCCCTCCGCCTACATGGACACAACCCTCAACTACATCCCGGCTAGGGTAGCCGCCCTTCTGATCTTGGCGGCTGGAGGCTTCAAGAGGCTGTCGATACTCCAGCACAGGCGCCGGGTGCCGAGCGTAAACGCCGGCTGGCCCATCGCCGCCTTGGCGGCAACCCTCGGCGTGAGGCTGGAGAAAGCCGGCCACTATACGGTGGGCGTAGGCGACTTGCCGGACGCCGACGCCGTCAGAAGAGGCCTAAGGATAGTGGCCGTGGCGGCCGCGGCCTGGGCGTTGGCGGCGGTCACGTTGGCGGCGCTGATCCGCACCTAGCCGCCACGATGACTAGATCCGCGGAGGGCTCCCCGGGGGGCGCCACGCGCTCAGTCGGCAGGGTCAAGTCCTCCAGCACCACCGGCTCGCATCCACGCGCCCTAAGCTCCTCTACGACCTTCTGGACGCCGCCGGGCGGCGGGATGACGAGGATGTGGCGGCCGCATTCAGCCGGCGGCAGGGGCTGAGGCTCCCTGGCGTGTTGAGAAACCACCACCACCTGGACGAGGTCGAGGCCGAGCCTCGCCAGAGCCACGTTGACGGAAGACACGCCGCTCACCACCTCGAAGGGCACCCCCAGCGCCCTCACCCTCTCCATGAGCTCCCAGTCAGACACGGCGGGGTCTCCGTGCACCGCCAGGCAGACGTCGGCCTCCCGCGAAAGCTCGGCGAGCCTCTTGAGCGCCTCCTCCTGGTTTCTGTAGCTGAGCGGCACCGCCTCCTTCCCGCCGAGGGGCAACCTCCTCAACACGCTGGGCCACCCCGCCACGACGCGGCACCTCTCCAACGTCTTCAACGCCTTCACCGTGAGGTACTCCGGGTCCCCCGGCCCGGTCCCCACCACGAAGAGCATCACCCGCAGGGGCCGACGACGCGCACGTACTCCTCCTCCACCCTCCTCAAGACGTCTACGCCAGCCGCCTCGGCCCGCCACAGCGCGTAGCCCATCGCCACCCCCTCCTTCACGTAGCCCTCCTCGTAGGCCCTAAGACCCCGGCACCGCGAATCGGCGAAGGAAGACTTGGAGTAGTGTACTCGGCCCACCCCCACCTCCCTCATCAAGCCCAGAAAGTCGGCAGAGCTGTCCTCCACGATCCAGCGGGTGGTGACCACGGCGAGACGCCCCGGGTCGCCGCCGAGGGCCTTAAAAAGCGCCGCGGCGGCCGCCATCTGCGTGCCGCCTGCCAGCAGAACCTCGCCCCCCGCCGCCACCACGCCCAACGCTATTGCCGCCAGGGCCAGGTGGACCGGGTCGCCCACCTCGCTGGCGGCAGTCACGGCGTCCACCGGCGGCTTGAGCCGGGAGACCGCCTCCTTGACCACCGCCGTCTTGAGCTCCTTGGGGTTGTTGGGGGCGGCGCTGCTGGTCCTACCCCACGCGTCGTAGCCCAGCGCCACCAGCACCGCCATCGCCGTGGTGGTGCCGCCTGGGATAGACTCGCCGAGCACCACCCGCCCAAGCCCCGACAGCTGGCGGCCCAGCAACACGCCGTTTTTTACAATCCTCTCCGCCGCCTCCCGCGGCAAGGCCCCCCTCCTTATGTCGCCCCCAGGCACGCCGCCCAGCACCACCCGCGGCACCTGCGGCTGGACCCGGGCCCCCGCGTCCACCACCAGCTTAGGCACGTCGCTGGTCAACGCCCTAGTGACGAGAGCCGGCGTGGGGACGCCCTCCGGCGTCGCTGGCACCACGTCGAGCGTAATGGGCCGCCCAGTGAGGAGGTACTCCACGTCCAGCGCAGGCGTGTAGTGAGTGGCCTCAGGCGACGGGCCGGCAATGGAGATGCCAGGTATCAAAGACACGTCGCTGGTACCGACAACCACCACCAACA
>JAVVGH010000131.1:0-3627 GCA_032249215.1 Pyrobaculum sp. | reverse complement strand
ACAAGGTTGTACAAGATGCGAAACACCGAGTCGGAAATGGCGGAGGACTTCATGGCAACGTCGTTGTCAAACACCACAACCCTCCCATCGTCTAGCAACTTAACCTCTACCCGACTCAGCTGGGCCAACTCTGCGTTTACGTCTCTGAACACCTCCAGTTGTTTCTTTGCCACAAGGCCGAAGTTTTTCCCATCCTCCCGCAAAAGATCTTGCGGAACTTTAACCTCAATTCCCTCAATCATACTATTTATAATACTGTCTCTAAATCTGTCAAATCCATAAAATCTCGTCACAACCTTCTCTTCGAGAGCGCCAAGTAATTTGTTAACCCCATGTTGATCAACCGCATATTTGAATCCGCCATACGAGAATAGGTAAAGAAAGCGGTAAAGGGGGTGAGGAAATTCGGTATACCCCGTAATTGGTACTTCGGCATCGTTGAGTTCAACGCGGAGACCCTTCTCGAAATATATACGTAGTGATCGGCGCCACTCGCCGGTGCCTATGCTAATTTCGACGGCCTTTGTCAAGTCATAAAACGTAAATAGAGCGGTTACATCTGTGGTTCTGACTAGCCTATACAGCGGTTCGCTCTTGACGTAGAACGCGTAGCGGTCGAGGTAGGTTGCAAGCGCTATGGCTTCTAGCACGTTGGATTTGCCGGCGGCGGGCGGGCCCAGCAGGACCGTGACTTTCCCCAGCTTCATTTGCACCTTTTCTATTGACTTGTAGTGGCTTATGGAGACCTCCACGGCAATACGTGGCCCTCCTTATAAAGGTGTTAGTGAGTGAATCTTCTCAAAACCTTTGGTATTCTTGGTATGAGGTCTGAGGCGGTGATGTGGTGGCCCAGCTCCGCGGCGGCGTCTTCGCCGGCGAGCCCGTTGACGAAGGCGGCGACGGCGGCGGCCTCGAGGGGGTCTCTGGTCTTGGTTAGAAAAGCCGCAACAAGCCCCGTCAAGACGTCGCCCGTGCCGCCTACGGTCATGGCGGGGGTGCCGGTTGTGTTTATCTTAACCCGCCTCCCGTCTGAAGCCACGTCGTACCGCCCCTTGAGCAGAATGACGGAGTTCAGCCTGGCCGCCCACTCCCTCACCGCCGCGGCCCTCTCCTCCAGCCCCCTCGGCGGCTCCACGCCGGTTAGGGCCTTGAACTCGCCGGCATGCGGCGTGAAGACCACAACGCCCCGCGGCGCCTCGCCTCTAAGCGCCTTGATGGCGTCGGCGTCCACCACAAGCGGCTTAACGCCGGCAAGCCTCCGGAAGAGCTCCCTTACAGCGTCGGGGGTTTCGCCCTCTACGCCGAGGCCGGGCCCCATCGCCACCACGTCGAACCTCTCTGCGAGGGCCGCGACCTTATCCACGTGTCTCAGCGATAGTCGGGGCCCCTCCAGCGGTATGGCGATTACGTCGGGGCTCTGGGCCTTGGCCGCCGTGGCGGCGGGCTCAGGCGCGGCTATGACCGCCAGGTCGACGCCGGCGCGGAGGGCGGCGAGGGCCACGTAGACAGGCGCGCCGGAGTACTCAAGCGAGCCGCCGACGACTAACACCCTGCCGTGGTCCCCCTTCTTGCTGTCGGGCCGCCGGGAGAAGTCGAGGTAGGCGAAGTCGCCGGGCCCCACCAACAGCTCGGCCTCAGGCGGTATGCCGATGGGCTCCACCACCAGCTCCCCCACGTACCTCCTCGCCGACTCCGTGAGAAGCCCCCTCTTCGGCTTGTGGAAGGTGACGGTGAGGGCGGCCTTAACGGCCTTGTCCCTCACCTCCCCCGTGTCTGGGTCGAGGCCGCTCGGCACATCCACGGCGACTTTAGGCGCCGGGGCTATGTTCATGAGCTCTATGGCGGTGGCGTGCGGCTCCCTCAGAGCCCCCCGTATGCCGGTGCCCAACACCGCGTCGACAATCACATGGGCCCACATGAACCAGTCCTGAAGCGCCAGAAGCTCCAGGGGGGACTGCACGATCACCAGCTCCACGGCCCAGAGCCGCCTCACCGCCTCGTAGTTCAGCCGGGCCAGCTCCTCCCTCGGCTCCCCCAGCGCAATGACCCTCACCCTACGCCCAGCCGCGTGGAGGTGCCGCGCCGCCACGTAGCCGTCTCCGCCGTTGTCCCCCGTGCCGCACACCACAAGCACGTTGACGGCGTCGGGGAACCGCCTAACCACGTTCCGCGCCACGGCGGCCCCGGCGTTTTCCATAAGCACCAGCCGGGGCACCCCCAGCCACTCCGCGTTTCTGTCGGCGATATACATCTCAACAGACGAAATCCCCTCCACGACACAAGAAACCACGCCATTTATAAATAAACACGCATCAGCGGACACCCGGGCCTAATCCCTATCGCCGCTGTCCTCCCGGCGCCTCGCGCGGGGCGTGAGGTATATGCGGCCAAAGGCGGCAACGCGCCACCTGTTGATCCGCCTCTGCATCCTCTCCCGAAGGGCGTAGCGCTCCTCAGGTGTGAGCTCCCGCTCCTCCGCTTCGGGCGCCTCGGCTTCGCGGAGCCCAATGCGGTAAAACATAAACGGGAGGCCGACCACAGAGGCCGCAACCGCCGCGTTTAGCAACATTAGGAAGATATCGAGGGGGTCCCTTAGCCACATGTCAAGGACCTCCGCCAGAAATCTTGCTGAGAAGGCCGGAAGTAAGACGACGCTTGGGTTGACGGCTTTCTCTAGTTTTTTGTCTGTGAGGCCCCGTCTGGCGGCGTCGCGGAGGATGGCGGCGACGGGGGCGGCGGCTATGGCGAAGGCCAGCGCCGCAGATGCCGGCGAGGCCTTGCCCTCAGCCACCAGCATCGCTACAAGCAACGCCATGGATGCGAAAGATGCGGCCGCCAACTTTTTCAGCTTCACGGAGGCCCTTGGGCGTTGCTTTTTCTGAGGACGCCTCGTTTGAGGAGTTCGGCTGTTGCCCACCGGGAGAGGTAGAGCTTGCCGTCTTGCTGGGGGATTTCGTCTTCGGCGCCTAGGTAGTCGAGCAACGTGGCGGCGTCTACCCCCTTGACCACGGCGACTTTCCAGTACTCGCCGAGGGCGTACAGCTCCACCTCCGCCTCGGCATCCCCCAGCCGCGCCACGTATCTCCCCAAGCGGCGCATCTCCAGCTCCTCCATGAAGTCGGGTGGTATGACGTCCCAGCCGGCCAACACGCCGTTGGCTATCACCAGTTGCAGCCAGCCGCCGGGGACCTCCACCTGCGTCCCCTCCGTGCGGGGGATGTACAGCTCTGCAAACCGCCTGTAGAGGCGGAGCGGCACGTTGACCGCCTTTCTCCGCGGGTCGTAGATCTGCGACACGAAGGCCTTCACCTCCTGGATGACCCCCCTCTTCATCTGTCTGAAGTTGAGGGAGACGTCTAGAAGCCGCGTGAGGAAGTCACCACCAGCCTTGACCACGCGGCCTCTGGCCTCCGCCGGGGCGATGACGGATATGTGCGAGGCGGCCTCCTTAGCCTCGCTAGGCGTGGGCATCTTAAGTACGGCGTACTTCCCGAAGTGCTCCACGACGAGCTCCCCGACCAGGTACACCAGCTCCAGGGGCTCCCCCTCCAGCTCATCCACAATCGCGGCATAGCCCGCGGCGAAGGCCACCGCCTGCCGCCCAACCAGCACTATACGGACTCTGTC
>JAVVGH010000130.1:0-3631 GCA_032249215.1 Pyrobaculum sp. | reverse complement strand
GTGTTTCGTGTAGGCGTTGCAACGGGGGCAGTATATGTTGACTGATTTGGGAAACTTCATAATTTCGCCGGAAAGGGGGTGCAAATAAACTTTACGCGCTTAAGAACCTCCTCACGATTCCCCTCTCCTCGAGGTCTTTCGCATCCCTCGCGGGTAGCTTCGCCAAGTCCCCCTTGGCGAAGGGGCCTATCTGGACGAAGTCCTCGGTGACTATGGCGGGGTGCGGGACCAGGAATTGGACCGCCACGTAGTCCTGTACCCGCCTCCTCTGGGGGCCGGCCTGCTGGATTTTGACGAGGGGCCGCACGAGCCTGTCTTCCTCCGCCGTCATCCTCCCCGGCAACCTGCCCTGGCTCAGCTCCCAGATGATTTTCCTCGTCCTGATCTCTATTACGGCGAGGAGCGTGGAGACTGTCTGCTCCTTCACCTTGTCAAGGAGGCTCTGGGGGAGCGGGCTTTTCTCGAGTTCTCTTATGAACTCCTCGGCGGCTTCGGCGTATGAGCTGAAGGGCGGGTCCGCCAAGAAGCGGGAGTTTATCTCGGCGGTGAGCCAGAGCCTCAGCTTCTCAATCATATATCTTCCCCACCTCCTGAAGTTCTGGATTTGGAAAATTTCATAATTTCGCCGGAAAAGGGTGCAAATAAACTTTACGCGCTTACCTTCCCGGCGGTTTAATTGACGCATTTCCCGCAGTTAGATACATAGCCGCAGAAAACATGGGCTTTCCAGTGCGCCACTACCACCAAACGGAGGTAGAGAAGGCTGTGGCGTTGGAGAAGTGTACGACGTTTGAGATTAAAACCTCTAAAAAGGTACGTCGACGTGATGACAAGGCATTTGTGGCGGTCGATGGCCGACGCTGGAACGGCTGACTTTTGAATAGATGCGTTATCTACACCGTTGATGAGATGAGGTGCCGCACTCCTCGGACGTGCGCCGCAGGCAGCGCATTCACCGACCCGTCTCCTCCAGCCACTTTTCTATGGCGTCTGCTAGCTCGGCGAAGCGCTTGAAGCCTTCTAGATGTGCCCTGCTACACACGAGCTCTATGATACCGTCGCTCCTCCGACGTATCTTTGGCTTTACGCCAGTCAGCGCCTCTACCACGGCGGCGAGTCTCTCCGCGTCAGTCTCCTCGCTGACATAGGCGAAGCCCTTAGCCGCGTTGTTACTTCCATACCTGCCAAACGTAATCGCGTACTCACGCCTTGTGCCGTCCACCTCCGCCGCTATCCTAATCCTCAGCAACTTCCTGCCGCCTCTGCCCACATCGAACTCGGCCCCTCCGCCTATCACCTTCACAACGTACTCCCTGCCCCCCACCTCAACCCTCCCCTCGAAGCCCTCCAGCTTCAGGGAGCCTCTAGTCTTGCCCTCCTCTATGATCTTTGTGGCTTTTTCGTAGACGTCTTCGCCCTCCTTCTCCGCCCTCTGGAGTATGTACTCCACGAACTCGGCCGCCAGCCTCCTCTGCTGTTCATCCTTGCCGTATACCGAGAGGAACGCGGCATGCGCCAAGCCCTCCCTACGGATATACACATAGCCGTCGCGGCCCTCCTCCGGCATCTTCACCGAGAAGTGCCTCCCCTCCTTAAGGCCCATGGCCCTAAGCCGTTGCGCCTCCCGCACTATGTTGCCGGGGTCGGTGGAGCTGAACACAACCATCGGCGCACCGCTACCGCTCAGCCCCACGAGGTACTTCGGCCATCCCTCCTTCAACACGCGTCCCCTCTCCAGCTTCTCAAGCCAGCCCTCAGCCTTGCCCGCCTCAACCCAGCCGTTCTCAGCGGCTTTTCTAACGATCTCGGCGAGGACTTTTCTGAGCTCCTCGCGCCCAGCCGCAAGCACGTCGGTGGTGGCTTCGATGTACCACTCGTCTCTGCCGCCCTTCCTCTTCACTTCTGCGCCGATGCCTGCCAGCTTCAATAGCCGGGCCGCAAGTTCGACGCGGCTCCGGTCCGTCGAGACGAATTGGAGCTGAATGTCAGTCTCGCGTAGATATACGTTGTACTTCACGGCGATGCTGCCCTCCGATATTATCAGATCGGCGGCGACGCCGCTCTTGGTCAGCCTCACCCCCTCCCAGCGGATGTCAAACCCCTCGGCCCCCAGCTTCACGGCTTCAGCCAGCTTGTGGCTCTTAAGCCTATCGTCTCCTTCAAGCAGAGGATGCCCGTAGAGGAAGTAGAGACGGGCCAGCTTCACAGCATCATCGCCTGACGCGACTACAAGAAACGCACTCCCAGCTTTTTCTAATTTCGTCTTGATGCCGTGCGCCGCGAGGGCGGCCGCCCAGAGCAGAGCATCGGCGCGCTTGCCGCTGGTCAAGTTTACCACCCCCTTAGCCGCGGACACGTGTCCGTCGCCGTCTATTGCGCCGGAGGCCACCGCGCCGAAATACCTCAGCGTTGTCTCGTTCACGCCCAGCCTCTCCGCCTGTATCAGCAGGAGGGCGGGCGCTACAACCTCCCTTGCGGTTTTGTCGTCGTTGAGCCTGCTCTTCAGGCCCTTCAGCTCCACCAACGCCCCGGCCAAGTCGAAGCGGGAGCTAGCCTTAACGCCTTCAAGCCGTCTCTTAACCATGTTTATCACTTCGTCCCAGTGGTCAACAACCCACTGCTTGAGGCCGTACCAGCTCTCCGTCTCTACGCCTAGCATCTTAAGCCACCCGCCCTCCGCGCTCCTCCTGATCGTCTCGTCGAGTTTCTCGTGGGAGGTGTGGGCGTAGAACTGCGGCTTCGGCCCCTCAAGAGTCAAACCCACGCCGCGCACTGCGATGTAGGTCCAGTCGAAAAGGGCGTGAGTCTCCGCCAACTGCCACAGGTAGGAGGTTGTCATCACCAACCGCCCTCCACTTATCGCCACGTCTGAGTTAACCCAGCTCAGCATGTAGGGGAGGCGGTCCTTAACGGTCAGAAGCGCCTTAACCTCCTCCGCCGCCTTCTCCGCCGCCTCAAGCTCTTGCCTAAACAACTCCCGCCCCCTCTCAACGCCGAACTCCAAGGCGTAGATTATGCCCACCCCCACCTTTGAAATTCTAAGCTTTACACCCAGCTTCCTGAGCCCGCCGTCCTCCTCAACTCTGAATAGCTTAAACACGTAAGACTCGGTCTTCTCCTTAGTCTTCTTCTCCTCAAGTTCCAGCGCCAGCTTGCCGCCTTTTGTGAGCTCCTCGACGAGGCCGCGGTGGTGGTCGGCGCCTGGCTTTAGGAACAGTCGGCGGAGAGCCTCCGCCACCAACTCCTCCACAGCTACCCGCCTCTCCGCCCTAGCCTTCTTGGCCTTGTCATACGCCGTCTTCGGCGTGTAGTAGAGGAGCCAGGCAGATCCGCCCACCTCAAGCCAGTACTCAGCCGCTATGCCGAAGGCGCTACGCCTGCCCAGCGCATACTCCCTATACGCGATTAGAGCGGCGTAAGCCTTCGTGCCGAAGTTCACGTCGGTGAACTTAGAGAGCTCTGCCTGTTCCGCCTCAACCAGCCCCCTCGCCTTGCCCTCCTCGACGTTAAGGTCTCCCACACCGTACCTGTGCGCATATTCGTTGAGCTTCTCCCTAAGAATCCTCAAGGCGTCCCCGAAGGCCGCCTCCTCTTTCTCGGCCAGCTGTTTTATCTGTCCGAGGTCCGCCAC
>JAVVGH010000129.1:0-3631 GCA_032249215.1 Pyrobaculum sp. | reverse complement strand
TAATCGCCGTGGCCTCGATCCCCGTGACGCTGGTGGCGCCTATCCTCTTCCCGGCGTTGCACCCAGCCACCGGGGCCGCCTTGCCTCAGCTGGCGCCGGCGATCCGCATGTGGTACTCAACAGCGCTGATCCTCCTGCTCGCGCTCTCGGCTCTCCTCGTGGCCGGCGGCAGAATCCCCAAGCCGTTCACGCTGGCCGCCTTGGCCGCCGCGGCGGCTGTCGGCGGCTACCTCCTGTGGGAAAACGCCCAGCCCCTATATAGGGTGTTCAACGCCACTGTGTCCAACGGCGTTATCTACGTCCACACGGACAGAGGCGAGCTGTCGATCCCCCTCGACAAGGCCCCCGTGGATCCCCTTGTGGTAAATGGGACAGTGGCGCTGGTGGGGCACCTCCTCACCGAGCGCGGGGAGGCGGTGGTGCACTGGTCGGTCGGCCTTAACCTAATCGCCACGGGGGTTGCCGTAATGCTTATAAGCCTGCTGGGGGGTGAGAGGCATGAATAAGCTGTTGCTCCTCTTGGCGGCGGCCGCCGCGGCGGCGGGCGGAATATTGTCGCTGATCAACACGTCCGGCATCACTGACGTCTCTGCCTTGAGGACCGTAAGCAAACCCACGGAGGTCACCGTCTCCGGCTCTCTGGAGGCGGTGAAAATTACAGACCGCCACGTGGTGCTCACCCTCACAGGCGGCGGCTTCAAGATAACGGCCGTGGCCGACAGGCGCACGCTGGAGGCCCTCTACGGCCCCGTAACCCCCAAAAACTTCGAAGCCACTGTGGTTGTAAAAGGCCTCTACATACCCACAAACCAGACGCTGGTTGTGGAGTCTATACTGAGGGGTTGCCACTCAGCCTACCCACTGACGCCGGCCAACACGAAATGAACCTCAGCCACGTGGATGAGATAGGCCCGGAGTCGCTTGGAGTCGACGGCTACGCGGAGTTCTTCAAAGAGGCGGCCGCCCCCTCCTCTTGACCACGGCGAGAAGCAGAGGCGACCCCGACGTCGTGGTGTTTATGCCTGAGGGCTCCGCCGTGGGGCTCGTTGTGGAGGACCTCTACGGCGCCGGCGAGAAGGTGTACCACGGGAGGCCGCGGGGCAGGCCCGCGCTAGTGTTTATCCTTAGGCGGAAGGAGCGGGACCTTTTCCTGGGCGAGAGCCGCGGCGGCTACATACAGGAGGAGGCCCAGCACAGCTAAGGCGGCTGGGGTCAACAACCCCAGCAACCTAAGCGCCGTTGCGGCGGAGGCGAATAAAAGAGGCACAGGCCCGAACCTCGGCGCCCTCCGGTACAACACGGCGGGGAGGAAGAAGGGGACGCAGAGAGTAGACATCACCACGGCAAACCCCATGTAGAGAAGGTGGTGGTGCAGAGCCGCGCCTGCCATCAAAAGTCTCCACACTGCGGCCCCCACGCCGTAGAGGTCGCGGACGCGTGGAGGCGCCGCCAGCGACACTGCGGCCAGCGGTAGCGCCACGCCCCAGAGGAGCCCCATCTTAACCATGGCGAAGGCGGCGAGGTAGGAGGCGGCCACGGCGGCGGCCCGCGGCGCGGTGAACTTCAGCCGCGCCCGAGAGCTGTCTATGCGGTAGCTCAGCATCAAGACCGAGGCAAGGGGGAAAGCCGCCGCCAGCTCCAGGGGGCTCCCCGCGGCGGCAGTCGCCGCAAGGCCGGAGACCAGGATCCAGTTTGGGTAGTAGTTAGGCGCCCCCCGCAGAGCCCTTAGGTGAAGCAGGACGTACATCAACGCGAAGGGCAGAAGCGACCATTTGGCAACAGGAAGGAGGACAAGGCCTAGAACCAGCGCGGCTAGGAGAAGCGCGGAGAGGGGGCGGGACGGCGCGGCGTTTATGAAGCCGGGTAGCTGGATGTACATGACCGAGAAGTAAAATAGATAAAGGCCCGACACCATGAGGCGGAGGTGCATGGCTACGTCGCCCGCGGCGCCGTATACGGCGCCGGCCGCAAAGGCCAGCGTCGCGAGGTAGAGGGAGATCTGAGACGCATAAAGAACCCAGACCACGGCGTTGTAGAAAGACAACGGCGGCGACCTCCCCAGGGGCCACAGAAGGGGCATGTAGGTCTATGGGAACCTGTTTAAAAACATGACCACATCTAAATGATTGAACACATATTAATATACCTATAATCAATGTCAATATTTATAAATGGAAAACATCTATTTCATATGCAGTTTCTCAAGCTCTATTTAAGACTTTGCGACAAGATTCCCCGGGACGCCGTTGCTCACCTGGGGTTCCGGGTGGGAAAAGGGGTGATATACCACATAGTCAAGAGGCTGGGCGGCATTCACGTAGCGGCGGCGCGGTGCGATGAGTGTCTCTTCTACAAGCTCATGACGCGTTCCTACGTCCTCGGCACCCCCATGATAATAGACGGCAGGTTACGGGTCATCGTGGCGGATACCCACGCCGTCAGGAGGCTGTTGGGCGAACACGTAAGCCAAGTCATCAAGGCGGAACCGCTGAGCCCGGCCGACGTGACCCTCACCAAGAGGCAGAGAGAGGTCCTCTCAGCCTTGGCCAACGGCCACAACATAAGCTCCGCCGCCCGGGAGTCGGCCGTCTCCAAAGTCTCCGTATATAAGACCTTCAAAAAGACATTGCGGAAGCTAACCCAGCTGATAAGCTAGGGGAAGTGGGACTTCACGCCTGTCTACCCCTTCGCTGACGTTAAGTCTCTCTACTGTACAGACGGCTTCGTGGTTGTGGCGACGCCCGGAGAGTACCGCCTCATACCGGCGCCATGCGGCGTAAGCTTCCACGTGGACATGCTGGACCCCCGCATCTTAATGGTGAGAGATGTCGAGACTGGCGAGGAGTCGATATACACGGTGTTTAAGGCATTTACGTTAGACGGGAGATATCTCGCCACCTACGCGGTGGAGGGGTCAGAAGGCGCCGAGCCCCTCTCCGCGGCCAGGGGCCTCGTCTACTACGTCCCCGGCGCCGTTATGTGGAAGGGCCGGAGAATCGTCGCTTCAGACTTCTTCCTATCGACCTACGGCGTAGTCGCCGGCCGGCGGGTAGTAGGCGACGCGGAGCTAAACCTATCCTGCGAGCCGGAATACGTCCTCCTAGACAAATACATATGCAACAAGGAGGTGGCCCACATAAGGGCCAGATAGGGGCACAGTTGCCAAAACATAGGAGATAGACAGTCAGAGGGGAGCCGCTCCGCGTATCCTCCATTCAAGGAGCCGACTGCCGCGTCTTGACGAACTCCAGCAGTAGCTTCTGGATCTCCAGGAGAGTGGTCTGGAGGGCGTCAATCCTCTTAGCCAAATCATCCACTCTCTTAGCCAAGTCGTCAATCCTCTTATTCGTCTCGTCAATTCTGGCAGAGAGACTCCTCGCCAAGTCGTCAATCCTCTTGTTAACTTCATCAATCCTTTTGTTTGTCTCGTCTATCCGCGCCGAGAGCGTCTTCGTAACTTCGTCTATACGCGTGGATAAGCTCTTCGTCACGTCGTCTATCCTTTTGTTCGTCTCGTCGATTCTGCTGTCTAGTCTTGCTATGTCGGCTCTTATTTCTTTCAAGTCGCCTACTATAGTGCCGAGGTAGAGGACAAGGACGTCTTCAGTAGACAACTTCTTACCCTCCCTAA
>JAVVGH010000128.1:0-3665 GCA_032249215.1 Pyrobaculum sp. | reverse complement strand
CCTGCCTTAGAATTAGGTGGTTCACGTCTTGTCGACCTCGGCGTCGAGGACGTTGGCGAGTTCTACTGTTTTCTTGTACTTTTCACCGCCGGCAGATACGAAGACGACTCGTCTCTCTACCCTAATGGCATCGGGGTGGCTCTCCACCAGCCTATACGTGTCCTCAGCCACCTGCCTGCTCCTCAGCTCTTCCTGGGCTAACTCTGGGCGCTTCCAGATATTGACTCTGCGTATAACATCTGGGCCGAACATGCGGATTAGCTTCTCAGCCACCCTCAACGGGGCCTCTATCTCCCCCCGTTCGTAGCGGTATACGGTCTCTCTGGCCACACCCAACTCCTCCGCCAGCGCGCCTAGGCTCATCCCCGCCTGCTCCCTCCGCTCCCTGAGTTTTCCTCCGTCTATCATTGCGGTAACTGCGCCGCGGCTTACTCTAAACGTGGGCTCCTCCCCGTTTAGGATATCTGTAAACGTTGAAAGCGACATGAACACAACGTCGTCTTTTACGTAGACCACGCCTCTTTGAAGTATCTGTCTCCTGACGCCGGAGACAACGCATATGCTTGACACGTCGGCGTATCTGCTTATCAGCTTCAGGTCCTTTAACGCGCTGTTGGGGACATCCTCGGCGTCTGAAGCCACCTTCAACAGATACTTCTTGTCGTCGAACCTCGCCACTAGGGTGTAGGCGTAGGGCCTGCTGACGTCTATGAACAACTGCTCCCCACGGCTCCTAACTATGTTAAGCGTCGCCTGCAGAAGCTTCTCCACTAAAAGTCCATATTATCCAGCTTAAAAAATTAAAACGGTTATATCTGTTCATATACGGTGAAGAGACCTGGCAAGGCCTACAGATGACGAATCACTTCATGCGCTGACTAAGTTTATATGGCACTGGAATCCTCCTTCACGTGAAGCGCATTAGGCTCAGCAACAGAGAAATAAGGGAGCTACGCGAGGCGAATAGGTTCATGGCGCCGGTTCTGGAGGGGGCCGACGTGGTGGAGATTGCGCCGCTGTCAGAGAGAGAACACCTATACTTAGTTGACGGGGAGGCGCTTTTCCTAAAGATAATCCATAATGTGGGGGAGTACTTAGTGCCGACGCTTTTCCTCATATACAAGTCTGCAAAAGGGAAGTCGCTTCCGCCGTATCCCAAGGTGGTGGTTGACGCCGGCGCCGTAAAGCCGATAATCAACGGGGCCGACGTCATGCGGCCCGGCATAAAGGAGTTCTTAGGCGACTTCGGCAAGGACGACGTGGTGTTTGTAACAGACGAGAAGGGACGTGTGATAGCCGTCGCGGTTGCCCTATATTCAAGGCAGGAGATGGAGCAGATGCAGAAGGGCAAGGTGTTGATAAACCTACACCACCTCGGCGACAAGATATGGCAGACGTCGCTAGAGCTGTTCAAGGAAAAAACGTAGCACCTCTCTAAAGGCGTCTTCACATAGGCACCTCCTGTATCCACGTAACGCCCCTAGGGGAAGCTTGAGGCCAAGCCTGGAGAGCCCGTTGGCGACCTGGGTCACGTTACTGCCGCCGCCGACAGTCGCAGACTCGAAATCGATTATCACGGGGAGATCCCTCTCCACCAACACGTGTCTCTCGAGCCTAGCCAGCTCGTTGTGGGAGATACCTACTCTGTCTAGTCTGAAGGCTTGGTCAAGGAGCTCCTTCACGAATGCGCGTTTTTTCTCGGCGTCGGCGGTCTTCCACCATTTGTCTACGTGAACCCCGTCTACGTAGCGGTAGGCCACCACGTCACGGGCGTAGACGTAGATCCTCGGCCCAACCCCTGCCGCGTTTGCCAGATGTAGCAACTGCCCCTCGGCGGCTAGGCTGTCCCTCGTTGCGTCGCCGCGTCTAAGTTTACAGGCCAGCTCCATCTGTCCTGCGGCGGGTCTACACCTAAAGACAACGCTGTTTGTGCCCTTCCCGACCACGGAAACACCGTTTATCAACAACCCGCCGCCCTCCACAACCTCGAGTCTGAGTTCGGCTAATTGTCGGTACACACGTATGGCGTGTTGCACGCCGCCGCCTAGAGTCAAGAGGAGGATCCTTAACGCATCCACTCGTCTGTTGGCGCCTATGTTTTTATACCTCCTCCCTACGGCGGAGCGTGGAGAAAGACGTGGTAAAGAAAATAGCGCAGCTGGTCAGGGCAGGGGCTACCCTCACCTCTTACACATGTCCTGCATGCGGCACTGTGTTAGTGCGGCTCAAGACCGGCGAGCTGTACTGCGCCAACTGCGAGCGGGCGGTTGTCCTAGTCAAGACGGAGGAGGAGGCTCAACAGGCGCTGGAGGTGATACAGCTACGGGAGGTGAGGAGGATAATATTCGACAAGATACTCCAGCTGGGAAAAGAGCTGGAGAGGCTGTCGGCATCAGAAATGATAGACCACCTACGCTCCATGTCGCTTCTACTGGACATCTACGAACGCCTCAGCCGCGTCCACGTGGAAACCGCCAAGGCTACCTCCTAGATAGACTGGCAAATAGGCCGGCCAGCAGTATGTGCGCCAGCGGCGAGAAGTGAGCGGCGTAGAAGCTGTAGAGGGTGTGGTTGCCCGCCAGATACACCAGCCAGTACCCGCCGTATGTTGAGAGGTAGAGGGCTGACACGTCGTCTCTTTTGTAGAGGGCGTATGCAAGCGCTACTAGGTAGGCGGGGGTCCCGCTGGCGTACACGTCGGGGTTTATGTAAATCGCGAAGCTGTTTTGCATAAACAACCAGTCGAGGGGCGTGGAGGCGGTGGGGCCCGGCGGTCTGGAGGTGGTGTGCCACGATATGGCCCCCAATATTTCGCGGGCCCATCTCTCAATCCCTAGATGCCCCGCTATGGGGATGTTTACAAGCAGAAAAATAGAGACCGCCATGAGGAGGACGGCGGTGAGCTCCCTAAAGCTACGTCTTGCGTAGAGATATATGAGCCCGAAGACGGGAAACGCACCTGAGTACTTAACAGCGGCGGCAAGCCCTAGCGCAGCTCCCGTGGCCAGGAGCCGTCTAGACAGGTGGAAATACGCGAGGAGCGCGGTGAAGAAGGCTAGGTATATATCAAGCATGGCGATACTTGCCATGGCCCTAAACGTGTTGTCGAATAACATGAGGGCGCTTGCGACAAGCGCCCACAGCTCTCCCGCCACCTTTTTTGATGCGAGAAAGACTAAAAACAACGTGGCGGCGCCTAGAGCCATTGAGGGCAGTCTCCAAAAGATCGGCTCGTCCCTAACCGCCTCCACGGCGGCGATCACGTATTTAGCCAGTGGGGGGTGTTCCAGGTTGTAGTAGCTCAAAATTCCTTCTTTATCTGGGTACGGAAAGCCCCTCCTAATGTAACAGGTCACATCGCCCTCTACAGTGACGGCGTCTATGTTGACGTATTCCTTCACAACCCTGCTCTCGTTTGTTAAACAAGTCTTCGTGGTAGTGTAATACGGCGAGTTGGCCGACACGCCGAAGAAGTCGTGGAGGATGTTGCGAGCAGACGTGACGTACCACACCTCATCGGAGATGTAGCCGTTGCCCCCCGGCAAACCGTCGGAACCTGGAAGCGAGGCCACGGAGTAAGAGAGATATATAAACAACGCCACGATCAAGACTAAAATCACATGGACGTATCTCATCAGAGGACGGTTTTGTTTGGTTTAAAAAAG
>JAVVGH010000127.1:0-3678 GCA_032249215.1 Pyrobaculum sp. | reverse complement strand
AGAGGCTCCTCTGAGTAGTCGAAGTCGTTTTTCTCCTCAGCCAAGGCCCGGTATTGACGCTGAGAGAAGTCGCCCAGGGCCTTTATAGCCTCCCACATCTCCTGAGGCGGCTCCTTCCCCCACACCTTTAAATATGTAGAGATCCACCTCCAGTCCCACGTCTTTATCCGCGCGTCGCCCCGCAACACCATCGATAGGTATTTCCTAGGGTAGGACCGCACGTTGATCCTGTTAATGACGAAACGAGTGAATTCCAATATCCCAGCCGCGGCGCGAGACCAGCCGCCCACTTCGCCTTGCTCCACCACGACTACATCCACGTCTTCGCGCTTTAGGAAAAAAGCAGTAAAAAGACCTATGACGCCGCCGCCGACAACCACTATTTTCATGGAGTAAAATTTATACAGCCCTTATATCTGTTCCACATGAAATCGGCAATACTGTCGGTTCTCGCGTTGATTATAGGACTCGCCGTAGGTTATCTATTAGGCATGTACACCACGCCGCAACAAGCGCCCCCGGCGACAACCACAACTACAACATCTACACAGACTCCCCAAACCTCTGGCCAATGTCCAGTGTCTGTCGACGTGATTAAGAAACGCGGCAAACTCATCCTAGGCACAGACGCCACATGGCCGCCGTGGGAATACGTCGTGGGCGACAAGATAGTGGGCTGGGACATAGACATTGCCAGAGAGATAGCTAACGCGCTCGGCGTCCAGCTGGAGATACGCGACATGAGATTCGCCGGCCTCCTCGAGGCCGTCAGAAAAGGCGACGTGGATTTAGCCATAAGCGCCATTACGTGGACAAGCGAGAGGGAGAAGGTTCTGGAGTTCTCTATGCCTTACTACCTCGAGTCCATAGTGGTGGTGACTAAGGCCGCCCGCAACGACATAAACAAGGTGGAGGACCTCTACGGCAAGACTGTGGGCGTCCAGATAGGCACCACCCACGAGGAGTGGGCTGCCGCGAACTTGGAGAAGCCGAATAAGGCCAACGTGAGGCGTTACGACAAGGTGTATCCCTACATGGTGGAGGTGTTGAGGAGGGGCGACGTCGACGCCATAATTCTCGACAGGTCGATAGCCACGGCGCTTGTCAAGAAGTTCCCAGACCTCAAGATAGCGTTTGAGCTTCCGGGCTCCGCGGGCTACATATCGGTGGCTATGCCTAAATGTGCGCAGGATCTGAAGCTGGTGGTTGACCAGGTGATCGAGAACTTGATGCAGACGGGGAAGCTGGACGAGATGTTCCAGCGGAACTTCGAGCAGTTTCTACAGTCGTAAAATTTTAAATACGGCCCCCTTTTTCCGTCCGTGCCATCGACAAAACCCCCAAAGGAGAGGCCGTATGGGAAGAGCAAGATAAGGTGTGTGAGATGCGGAACTAAGGAGGCGGTCATCAGGAAGTACGGGCTTTTTCTATGCAGGCGTTGCTTCCGCGAGGTGGCGCCCCAGCTGGGGTTCAAGAAGTACTATTGAGAGAAATGTTTTTAAAGCCTAGGGTTGGCGGGGGGTTATGGTGATGCTTGATCTGCTTTCTAACGCGTTGATTCAGATAAAAAACGCGGAGGCCATGGGGAAGAGGCAGGTGGTTATTTGGCCGGTCAATAAGCTGATCTACTACGTCTTGAGGGTGCTTCAGCGCTACGGCTACGTGGGTGAGGTGGAGTATGTCGACGACGGAAGAGGCGGCAAATACATCGTCCAGCTGTTGGGCAAGATAAACGACATAGGCCCCATCAGGCCTAGGTACCCCGTGAAGTACCGCGAGATAGTGGACTGGGAGCAGAAGTTCCTCCCGGCTAGGCAGATAGGTATTCTCGTGGTCTCCACCAGCCAGGGCGTCATGTCCCACATAGAGGCTAAGGAGAGGAAAATCGGCGGAGTTCTCCTGGCGTACGTCTACTAAATTTTAAATAGTCAACCTGTCTGAGGGTTTCCGTGTCTAGCTCTGTCTCTAGACCTAGGAGGGAGCTTCCGCCGGCTTTGCGGAGACTGCTGAGGCTGAGGCTTCTGCTCAAGAGGAAGAAGCCGGATTTCGTGCGCATAGATCAGTGGCGGTATAAGAGGATTGAAGACAGCGGGTGGAGGAACCAGAGGACCCTCGACAACAAGATCAGGAGGAAGATGAAGGGGTGGCCCAAGCCCGTTGAGGCCGGCTACAGGAAACCCGCCGCTGTCCGCGGCCTGCACCCCAGCGGCTACGTGGAGGTTGTTGTGCATAACCCCGAGGAGCTTGGCCGGCTGGACCCGAAGATCCACGCGGTTAGGATCGGGGGCACAGTCGGCGTTAGGAAGAGGCTGGAGATAGTCAAGAAGGCGAGGGAGCTGGGCTTCTACGTGTTGAACCCAGGGAAGAGGGTTGAGGAGCTGTTGAAGAAAGAGTTAAATATTGCCTCCTCTGGGCGGTAGGTATGGTCGACGTGAAGCGATTGGCGGCGGACATCCTGGGCGTTGGGGTAAGCAGGGTGAAGATCTCCCCAGAGGCCGTGGATAGGCTTGACGAGGTTGTCACCAAAGACGACGTGAGGGCCTTGATAAACGAGGGGTTGATATGGGCTGAGCCGGAGAAGGGGGTTTCCCGGGGGCGCTGGCGCGTTAGACACATGAAGAAGAAGCAAGGCAGGAGGAGGGGTCCCGGTAGCCGCGAGGGCAGGAGGACAGATGAGGAGGAGGCGTGGAAGAACAAGGTCAGAGCCATGAGGAGGTTTCTCAACACGTTGAAGAGGCAGGGCAAGCTGGAGCCCGCCGTGTGGCGCCAGCTGTATAGGATGGTTAAGGGCAACTACTTCCGCGACCTCGGCCACTTGAAGACCTACATAAACGAGCACAAGTTGACAAAGGAACCTGTGAGGTGACATGGCGAGGGGGTCCAGATACAAGGTTCCGTTTAGGCGGAGGAGGGAGGGGCTGACCAACTACCGCAAGAGACGCAGGTTGATCATATCTAGGAAGGCCAGGCTCGTGGTGAGAAAGACCAATAAACACGTCATCGCCCAAGTAGTCGCCGCTAGGCCGCAGGGAGACGTCACAATTGCAGGCGCCGACACCCGGGCCTTGGCTAAGTTTGGGTGGAAGGGCGACGAGAACAACACGACGGCGGCGTATTTACTTGGGCTCATCGTGGGGTACAAGGCCAGGGCCCGCGGCGTGGAAGAGGCCGTGTTGGACATAGGTCTCCACAGGCCGGTCGCCGGCGCCAGGGTGTTCGCAGTGCTCAGAGGCGCGCTGGACGCCGGCCTGGAGATACCGCATGGGGAGGAGGTTCTGCCAGACGACGACAGGGTCAAGGGGGCTCACGTGGCTGAGTACGCAAAGAGGCTCAAGGAGGAGAACCCGGAGCTCTACAAGGCGAGGTTCTCCCGCTATCTACAACGCGGCTTGGAGCCCGAGAAGCTCCCTGACCACTTCGAAGAGGTGAAGAAGAAAATCGTGGAGCACTACGAGAAAAAGCTGGCGAAGGCGGCTACGCATTAATTTTTAAATTCCAGTGTCATCACCTTAAGAGTGCCGCTGGAGCGCCGCCGCTGGCGGCCCCGTGAAAGGCGGTTCCCCGGCTTGAAATTTTAAATACCAACCATTATAGGGGAGACGGGCCCCGGTAGCTCAGCCCGGTCGGAGCGCCCAGGGGCGGAGCCCCGTATGGGGCCTGCCGCGCGCAGGCCTTGTA
>JAVVGH010000126.1:0-3686 GCA_032249215.1 Pyrobaculum sp. | reverse complement strand
GCCTCTTGAGGAGATTGCGCTGATGCAACTCAGGAGCAGATACGAGGGGAGGGTCTTGAGGGAGGTGGGGTACATAGTGGCGGTGCTGTCCACCAAGGTGGGGCGGGAGGGGAAGATAGTGTTCGGCGACGGCGGGACCTACCACAAGGCCGTCTTTACCATGTTGGCATACATGCCGCTGGACGGAGAAATCGTTGAGGGCGTCGTGGAAAACGTGAGGGAGATGGGGATGCTTGTGAGGATCGGGCCGCTCCTCGGTTTCATCAACAAGATACACGTAATGGACGAGCCCAACATATTCTTCGACGCCTCCACCAAGAGCTTCGTGGGCGAGAGGACCAAAAAGAGGGTGGGGGTGGGGGACGTGGTGAGGGCACGCATCACCGGCGTCAGCTTCACCACGCCGAGAGAAGGCACCGACCTCCTCCTCCGCGTGACGCTGACCATGCGCATGCTGGGCCTGGGGAAGCTTGAGTGGCTCAGGGAGAGGAAGGCCCCCGCCAAGAAGGCATGAGCGCCAAGAAGCGCACCCTCAGCGGCTACAAGGCTTGTAGACGCTGCAAGCTGGTGGTGCCCGAAGACGCCAAGCAGTGCCCCAACTGCGGCTCCGAGGAGTTTGTACACAAGTGGAGAGGCATGATAGCCGTCATAGACCCCGCCAAATCGTGCATCGCCAAGAGGCTCGGCATAGAGAAGCCCGGCATCTACGCCTTGGAGCTCCTGGAGGAGTAGCACTTAAGGACCCGCTCCGCGACGGCGAATAGGTGCCGCCTATACGCCTCCATCTCCTTCAGCAGTAGGTCGTAGTCCACTGGCTGTGCGGCGACGTCCTCGCCGAGCACCTCCCGGACCAAGGCCTTTAAGGCTCCCCGGGAGATCTTGTCGTAAAGCTCAAGTAGCCACCTCACCCGCGCCTCGAAGATGTAGAAGTTGTTAAGCAACTCGGCGGCCTCCCGCTCCGTGATGCAGGACCCGCATTTCACGGCATTAACCAGCTCCTCTATAGCCTCCGCCGTCCTCGCCCCCACGGCCTTCCTGAAGCTCCCGCTCCTGAGCTTGGCTGAAAGCATTTCAGCGGCCTCCTCTATGTGCACGCCCAGAAACAAAAAGCTATTTATAACACAAACAGCTTGGGTCGTGCTGTCGGCTAAGATCCTCCAGAGCTCCGGCTTCGCCCGGAAGCAGTGCCCCCTGTGTAAGTCCTACTTCTGGACCTCCCGGAGCGACTACTGCGGGGACCAGCCCTGTGTGCCGTATGGCTTCATCGGGAATCCTCCGTCTAAAGTCGCCGTTGAGTCGCTGACTGACGTGAGGGAGCGGTTTCTTAGGTTCTTCGAGAGACACGGCCACGCGAGGATCAAGCGCTACCCCGTGGTGGCGAGGTGGCGCGACGACGTCTACCTAGTGGGGGCGTCGATATACGACTTCCAGCCATGGGTCACAAGCGGCGCGGTGCCCCCGCCAGCCAACCCCCTGACTATTTCGCAACCCTCCATCAGGCTGACCGACGTGGACAAGGTGGGGCGCAGCGGCAGGCACTTGACAGGCTTCGAGATGATGGCGCACCACGCCTTCAACTACCCAGATAAATTCATCTACTGGATCGACGAGACGACGGAGTACGCCTACCACTTCTTCACCAAGGAGCTGGGCATACCGCCGGAGGAGATAACCTTCAAGGAGTCCATGTGGGAGGGGGGCGGCAACGCGGGGGAGTGCTTCGAGGTGTTGGTGAGGGGGCTCGAGGTGGCGACGCTGGTGTTTATGCACTACGAGGTGAAAGACGGCAAATACGTAGAGCTCCCCCTGAAGATAGTTGACACCGGCTACGGCCTGGAAAGGATCTACTGGCTCCTCAAGGGCACGCCGACTATCTACGACGCGGTATTCGGGCCGTTTCTAGACAAGGCGAGGAGGGCCACCGGCGTGCCGAAGCCGCCGGAAGACGTGATGGGCAAGGCGTCGGTATACTTCGGACAGATGGACCCCGAGGTCATCGCCCTAGAGAAGGCCTACGACATAATCGCCGAGAAGATCGGCGTGGACCCCAAGTGGTTCAGGGAGGCGGTGCGGCCCCAGGAGGCGCTGTATGTCCTGGCCGACCACAGCAGGACGGTGTCTTGGATGATAGCAGACGGCGTCATACCTTCCAACTCCGGCGCCGGGTACCTGGCGAGGCTGCTGATAAGGAGGACCCTAAGGAACATGGCCATAGCGGGCGTAGACGTCGCTCTGGTTGAGCTCTTCGACATGCACCTAAAGGAGCTTAAGGCGGACTACCCGGAGGTCTGGGAGGCGAGGAGCTTGATACTGGAGCTCGTCGACCTCGAGGAGAAGAAGTACAGGGAGGTGCTGAAGTCCGCCCCCTCCGTCGTAAAGAGGGTCGCGGAGGAGGCGAGGAGGAGGGGCAGGCCCGGCCTGGAGCCGGACGACTTGGTGGCGCTTTACGACAGCTTCGGGCTTCCCCCCGAGATCGTGGCGGATACCGCCAAGTCGCTGGGCGTTGAGGTGAAGACGCCCGACGACTTCTACTCCAGGCTGGCGGCTAGGCACACGAGGAGGGAGAAGCAACCCGAGAAGACCCTGGTGGAGATGGCGAAGGTGATGGACCTCCCCAGGACCCGGGAGCTGTTTTACGAGGACCCCTACATGAGGAGCTTCAAGGCGAAGGTGCTGAGGGTGGTAGACGGCAGATATGTGGTGCTGGACCAGACCGCCTTCTACGCCGAAGGCGGCGGCCAGCCGGCGGACATCGGCGTGTTGAGACACGCCGGCGGCGAAGCCAAGGTGGTGGATGTGCAGAGGGTGGGCCACGTCATCGTCCACGTGGTGGAGGGCCAGCCCCCGCCGGAGGGCGCCGAGGTGGCCGGCGAGATTGACTGGGCGAGGAGATACGCCTTGATGAAGATGCACACCGGCACCCACGTCCTCATCCAGAGCATAAGGAGGGTCCTGGGCCCCCACATATGGCAGGCAGGCGCGCAGAAGGACATACCCTCCAGCCGCATAGACGTGACCCACTACAAGTTGCCCACGCCGGAGGAGATCGCCCAGATAGAAAAGCTGGCAAACAGCGTCGTGCAGGCCAACCTTCCGGTACGCGTGAGGATCATGCCGAGGAACGAGGCCGAGGCTAAATACGGCTTCATCCTGTATCAAGGAGGCGTCGTGCCCGCCAGGGAGATCAGAGTGGTGCAGGTGGGCCCAGACGACGCGCCCTTCGACGTCCAGGCATGCGGCGGGACGCACCTGCGGCAGACCGGCGAGATAGGCCTGATAAAGATCCAGAAGGTGGAGCGCATAGCAGACGGCGTGGTGCGCTTCATATTCACCACGGGCATGCACGCAGTCTCCTACCTGCAGGACCTTGAGCGCCAGGCCGCAGAGGCCGCGTCGGTCGCCGGCGGGTCCAGGGAGAACTTGGTCGATGCTGTGAGGAGGCTGGCGCAGAGGGCCGAAGACGCGGAGAGAAAGGCGAGGAGGTACATGGAGCTCTACGCCTCCATCCTCACGGAGACCCTCAGGGGCGAGCCGGCGGGGAGGTATAAACTCGCCGTGGTGGAGCTCGACGACGAGGAGCTTGCAAAGCGCCTCGCGCAGGAAGCCACAAGCCGCGACAAGGACCTCGTCCTCATAGTGGCGGGGGGCGAGAGGGTCAGCATATACACAGGCGGCGTAGACGTCGC
>JAVVGH010000125.1:0-3701 GCA_032249215.1 Pyrobaculum sp. | reverse complement strand
ACAGCTTTGTACCTGCACATACCCTACTTGTTAAAATATTGGAAAACTCCTGGAAAAATATAAAGAGATAAAATGGGAGACTTTTGAAAAAGTTTACCACTCCTCTTCCTCCTCCCACTCCTCCTCAAACTCCTCCCAGAGCTCCTCCTCCTCTTCCCACTCCTCCTCTTCCCGGTAGTACCAAATCGGCATAGGCCCCCCGAAAGCTTGATTTTATAAATATTGAGCCGCAAAACGCCGGTGAGGCGGGCGTATGTGCAGGGTCTTCTGCAGAGGCGTGTTAAGTACCGGTTCGACCTCCCCGCGCCGACCTCCATCAAGAGCTGGCTGGCTGAGACTCGTCAAGAAGTGAGGACTTTGCTAGAGAGGGATTGGGAGGCCGTCATGTGCCCCGAGGCGGAGCTACCAAGCCTTGGGATGCTTCTTGTGGAGTGGCGGGGGGCCCATCTACCGGCGGATGTCTCCATCTGCGCCCCCGTGTCTCATCCCAGGCCGCCGCCGCTGGCCTACGACGTGCCGGTGGAGAGGGTGGACGTCTGCGTCGAGCCCATCGCCCCGGTCTTCCCGCCGGCTGAATACATAGCAATACATATCCCCTCCGTCAAGACGTTTGGAAGGATCAGTCTGCGGAGGAACTACGCAGTTGTGAAACACAGAGGTCTGCTCTTCGTGACTGAGGCTAGGCACGGCCCCGAGCCCAGAGGCGGCGTGGAGCTTTTGCTTGCGAGGTACCGTTGCGCGTCTTACGACTTGGGGGAAGCTTTGAAAAAATTAAAACGCATCCTCCGCGCGAGGTATTGATGCGGTACGTAGCCGTTGTGTGTCCCAGGTGCGGAAAGGCGAGCGGCGCCAGGGCCGACGCGAGGAGGCATCAATGCCCATACTGCGGCGCAGTTTTTCAGCTAGACAACGCCTCGGTGATTGCGGCGGGTAGCGCTAGGGCCGTGAGGGAGGCCGTGGTGAGGCACAACGCGGGCGGGTTTAGGCAGTTGCAGAAGTGATGTAAGTCTCGCCGTCAAATAAACTATTTTAATTTTGGTCGGTGCCGCGTCAATGCAAGTAGAGAAGTTTACAGTTGGCAACAAGACGTATCGTTTCTACAGCTTAAAGGCGCTCGAGAGGGAGGGATACGACGTCGGTAAGCTCCCGTACTCCATCAAGGTGTTGCTTGAAAACGTCATGCGGAACCTCGACGGGCGGGACATAACCAAAGACCACCTAGAGAGGTTGGCGAGGTGGAGCCCCAAGGCGCCTGAGGGGGAGGTCGCCATAAAGATCTCCAGGGTCGTGATGCAAGACTACACCGGCGTCCCGGCCGTGGTGGATTTGGCCACCATGCGGGACATCGCCATCAAGATGGGGAAGGACCCGTCAATCATAAACCCGCAGGTCCCCGTGGATCTGATCATCGACCACTCGGTGCAGATCGACTTCTGGGCATCGCCAGATGCGCTAAGGAGGAACCTTGAGCTGGAAATCCAGCGGAACAGGGAAAGGTACCGCTTCCTCAAGTGGGCCCAGCGGGCCTTTAAAAACCTCACCGTGTTTCCGCCGGGGACAGGGATCATCCACCAGGTGAACCTCGAGTATCTGGCGAAGGTTGTGATGACAGACGGCGACTTGGCGTTCTTCGAAACCCTCGTCGGCATGGACAGCCACACGACCATGATAAACGGCCTCGGCGTGGTGGGCTGGGGCGTCGGCGGCGTGGAGGCGGAGGCCGCCATGTTGGGCGAGCCCATCACCATCAAAGTGCCGAGGGTAGTCGGCGTCCACCTCTACGGCGAGCCGAGACCCGGCGTCACCGCCACGGACATTGTCCTTGCCGTCACGGAGTTCCTACGCAAGGTAGACGTCGTCGACGCCTTCGTGGAGTTCTTCGGCGAGGGGGTCAAAAAGCTTTCTGTGCCCGACCGCGCCACCATTGCCAACATGGCGCCGGAGTACGGCTCAACCACCGGCCTCTTCCCCGTGGACGAAAACACCTTGTCGTACCTAAGAGCCACCGGCAGGCCGGAGAACCTCATCGCGCTGGTGAAGATGTACTACGAGCTACAGGGAGTCTTCGGCGGGGTCGAGGGGGCTGAGTACAGCCAAGTCGTTGAGTTCGACCTCTCCGCAGTGGAGCGCAACGTGGCCGGCCCCATCCTGCCCTGGCAGAGGAGGACGCTGGCGGAGGCGCCGAAGAGCTTCCACAGCTTCCTCCAGGAGAGGAAGAAGCGGACGGCTAGAAAAGTCGTCGAGATAGAAATCGACGGGAAGAGGACACAGTTTGGAGATGGAGACGTGGTCATCGCGGCTATCACCAGTTGCACTAATACAAACAACCCGTACCTCCTCGTCACAGCCGCGTTGCTCGCCAAGAGAGCCGCCGAGCTGGGGATAAGGCCGCCTCCCTACGTCAAGACCAGCTTCGCCCCGGGCTCCAGGGCGGCCGCCGAGATACTTGAGAGAAGCGGCTTGCAGAAGTACCTTGACGAGCTGGGCTTCCACGTAGCGGCGTTTGGCTGCACCACCTGCATAGGCAACTCAGGTCCTCTGCCCGAGCCCGTCGCCAAGGCGATTAAGGAACACGACATACTCGCCGCCGCGGTGCTCTCCGGCAACAGAAACTTCGAGGCTAGGGTGCACCCAGACGTGCGCGCGGCCTACCTGGCGTCGCCGCCGCTGGTGGTTGCCTACGCCCTGGCTGGGACCGTCACCAAAAACATAGAGGTGGAGCCCGTCGCATATACGCAGGACGGCAAGCCGGTCTACCTCAGAGACCTCTGGCCGAAGCCGGAGGAGGTCAACCGGGTAGTGGAGGAGTGGGTAGACCCCAGGATCTACGTTGAGAAATACAGCAAAGTCGGCGAGCTTGTGCCCGAGTGGCAAGCCCTGGAGGCGCCCACCGGACTGCTGTACTCCTGGAGACCCGACGACACATACATACAGCCGTCGCCGCTGTTTGAGGGCGAGGTGAAGATAGGCGACATAGCAGGCGCCAAGCCTCTGCTTATACTTGGAGACAGCATAACCACGGACCACATATCACCCGCGGGCAACATAACCAAGGACAACCCCGCCGGGCAGTACCTGCAGTCGCTGGGCGTGAAGCCATCTGAGTTCAACACCTTCGGCGCCAGGCGGGGCAACTGGCAGGTGATGGTACGCGGCACCTTCTCCAGCAAGGGGTACAAAAACAAGATCGGCAACCTAGACGGCGGACTCACCATAAAGTTCCCCGAGGGCAAGACGATGACGGTCTACGAGGCCGCCGAGGCCTACAAGAAGGAGGGCACCCCCGTGATTGTGCTGGCCGGCAAAAACTACGGCGCCGGCTCCAGCCGCGACTGGGCCGCCAAGGGGCCGAAGCTCCTCGGCGTCAAGGCCGTCATTGCCGAAAGCTTCGAGAGGATACACAGGTCAAACCTCACCATGGTCGGCATAATACCAATCCAGCTACCGCCCGGCGTCACCGTCGACAGCCTCAACCTAGACGGGTCGGAGACCTTCGACATAGTGGGGCTTTCAGACGGCTTGGCGCCGGGGAAGGAGGTGACAATTAAGATACACAGGAAAGACGGGCGCGTCCACGAGGTGAAGGCAAAACTCGCCATATACACCTGGGCGGAGGTGGAGTACATCAAACACGGCGGCATCCTGCCCTACGTGCTGAAAAAACTTCTACAAAAAACTTAACTTCAGCTCATTTCTCTTCC
>JAVVGH010000124.1:0-3721 GCA_032249215.1 Pyrobaculum sp. | reverse complement strand
AATACCGGGCCTTGGCTGAGGAGAAAAACGACTTCGACTACTCAGAGGAGCCTCTATACGAGGTGGGCATAGACGTGGAGAAGGCTTTGGAGGAGGCGGGGAGAGACCCCCTCTCTCCCAAGGTTGAGGCTGGTACCTGTTGCGGTAAGGAGGCGCTGGCTTACCTCGACGCAGCGAAGCTGGCCACAGACGCGTTTATTGAGAGAATGCTGAGGGAGCTAGAGGGCGTACAGATCGTGAAGAGGAGGGCGCAGGAGGTGGCCGGTGGGGAGGTCTGGCTGGAGGGAGGCGACATATTACGGGGCGATGCCGTCGTCGTGGCGGCGGGGTACTGGGCGCGGAAATTCGGCGTGCCTGTGGCGCCGTTGAAGGGCTACGGCTTCCGGACCAACGCCAAGACGGAGAAGATGTTCATTGAGATGTCGAAAGGCGTCGCGGTCGTCCCGCTTTCAAAGTGGACGAAGGTGACCGGCAGATTCGACCTAGACGGCACCGAGGATCACGGCCCCGCGCAGAAGGTGCTACAGAGGGCCCGGGAGGTGCTCGGCCAGTTCGAGGTTATTGACATGGTCGTAGGCTACCGGCCCTGTACCCCAGACGGGTTCCCCGTCGTGGATAGGATAGGCTCCGTCACGATAGTCACCGGCGCCTGCCGCCTCGGGTGGACCTACGGGCCGGCGTTGGGCAAACTAGCCGCAGACCTAGCCCTAGGGAAGGGGGGCGTCGAGGCCCTCTCCATGGCTCGGTTCCGCCGCTAGACGCAGACCCTAGCCGTGGGCAAGACAAAAGGCCCGAACCTCCTATACATGCCCCTTATGTACGCAACGGCGGTTAAAGCGGCCGCGAAGGCGTCTACCAAGTCCCTGTGGCCTACGCCGAGACGCCGCAGTAGGAAGCCCCTGGTGACGCCCATGGCCTTCATGCTGGTCAGCGGGTGGATCTCTATCACCTCTGCCCCCAGCCTACTGCTGAGCCCCACCCCCCTATCTGTCAGCCTCCTCATGGGGCCCATTAACGGCGGCAGAAGCTTGAAGCCCATCCTGCGGAGCTCCCTCTCCACCTCCCGCAGGCCCCGGCCCTCCGGCGGATAGGAGAGCGGGGCGTCGACGGCGACTACTGCAGGCCGCATGAGCGACGCCGTTGTGATTATATCGTCGTCGCTATCCGCCAGCGCTAAGTAGAGAACCTCACACCCCTCCAGCACGGCCACGGCGGAGGGCCTACGCACGGAGAGGTCGACCCCAGCGACTAGCACGTATATTTAGACCTCGTAAAAATACATGCCCACCGCGGTCGTCACGGGGGGCTCCACGGGGATCGGCGCCGCCGCGGTCAAGGCCTTGGCGAGGAGGGGCTACAACGTCGCCTTCACGTACCTGAGAAACGCCAAAGAGGCGGAGGTGGTCGCGCGCGAGGCCTCTGCATTCGGCGTGAAGGCCGTTGCATGTAGGGCAGACGCCGCGTCTTGGAGCGACATGGAAACCTTCGCCGAGGAGGTCAAGAGGACGTTTGGGAAAATCGACGCGCTGGTGGTCAACGCCGGCGGGCTCCCCCAGCGGAGGAACCTGGAGGAGTCCGACCTAGAGTACTGGCGGCAGATAATTGACCTAAACCTCACAAGTGCGTACATCGCCACGAAGCTCCTAGTTCCCCTCATGGAGAGGGGGGCCGTGGTCTACGTGAGCTCCGTCGCCGCCTACACCGGAGGAGGGCGGGGCGCCTTCGCATACGCCGCAGCCAAGGCGGGTCTCCTCGGCCTCGTCAGGGCGCTGGCTAAGGAGCTGGGGCCGCGGGGCATTAGGGTAAATGCCGTGCTCCCCGGCCTCATAGACACGCCGTTTCATAAAAAGGCTCAGACAGGCGACATAGAGGGGTGGGCCCGGAACATGGTCTACCTCAGACGCGTGGGGAGGCCGGAGGAGGTGGCTGAAGTCATCGCCTTCCTCATCGGCGAAGACGCCTCCTACATAAACGGCGCATTTATAGACGTAAACGGGGGTTGGTACGGCTAAATAATACAAACGGAGGAAGACGCGATGCGCTCATACGTAGAGGTGGCGGGCTCGGCGAAGATAAAGATAGAGGACTACACGGCCTCGGTGATGTTCAGCAGGGTCTACTACGGCGGCATGTGGAGGGGCCGCCCCTCCCTAGTCATACCCATAGCGGCTAGAGAACACGGCGAGGTCCTGCGGAGCCACACCCTCTGGCAGAACCGGTGGTTCGCCGACGTGGTGAAGCTCTCGCTTAACGACCGCGCCGCCAGGTTCCTCGCCGCCTTCGCCCTCTTCGACCGCTTCGCCTACCGCTTCGACGTAGACCTAGGGATGGCGGTGGAGAAGCTGTACATCCCCCGAATCCCGGGCGGCTGCATATACGCAGACGTGGGGCTACCTATGAAGATCTGGAGGGCGGCCTACGCCGCCTACAACGACATGCAAGAACTCGAGAGATGGGCGCCTAAGAGGTTCAGAAAGAGAATTAGATATGTGGAGATAGTGTTGAAAAAACTCACGGACTGGTTTTAGGCCTTTACCACAAGTTCGTACTTCTTGGTGCAGAACCACCAATACTTGCACTCGATACCGGGCTCCTTCAGCCTCTTCTCGGCGGCCTCTGCTGTGGGCGGAGGCGGGACGATGACCGGGTCGCCGGGCTTCCAGTCCGCCGGCGTGGCGTAGCCGTATTTGTAGCTGAACTGTATGGCGTCGATTATGCGCAGTATCTCGTCAACGTTGCGGCCGTTGGTGTAGGGATACGCGGCGAACCAGGCAAGCTTCAGGTCTGGGTCGATCAACGCGACTGTTCTCACCGTCAGGTTCTGCCCAGGCGGCACGGCGTTGAAGATCGACGCCACTTTCATGTCCACATCAGCAATTATGGGGAATGGAACCTTGACGCCGAAGGCCTGCTCTATTTGCCTCTTCCACTCGATGTGGCTGTAGTTGGTATCTACGCTGAGGCCCAGAAGCTCCACACCCCTCTTCTTAAACTCCTCATACTTCCTAGAGAACGCCACGAACTCGGTGGTACACACCGGCGTGAAGTCGGCGGGGTGGCTGAACAACAACAACCACCCGCCCTTATAGTCGCGGAAACACTTGTCGCCAGCGTCTGTTTTGAAGCATAGATCCTCCGGTATTTTCATCCCTAGGTACGGACCTTTCACTTCTGTGGTCATGACCGTCATCTACCTTGGCATTTTTAAGCATTTCTATCCCGAAATCACTTCGGAAAAATCTTCCAATAAAACTGACCTCAGCCGACGTCACTGAAAAACACACCCGAGGAGGTCGAGAGAATGTGGGCCGCCGCGGCGTGGACAACTCAGCGCGTACCTGTTGTGAAGTATGAAGCATAGCGTTAAAATCGCCGTTGCGCCTACTGCCGCATAAGAGGCTGGGTGTTAAGGGCTTTACCGCCATAGTAGTAGCGTCGTCTGGGCAATACCTGCTGTGGCCTATTCCCCACGCTGACTTTGCGCTCCACCGTTTATCTCTGCGGTCCACAACGTTCTTCGCCTTGAGCGTCTACCCCAAGCGCCTCTACAAAACGTTGATGCACCCAGTGAAGAACGTGGGGCTTTCGGAGAAAGCTCGCCGACTTTACAAAAGCGTCGCTTTACAAAGACGAGGATAGACGCAGAAAGCGCCCCGGCCGGGATTTGAACCCGGGTCACGGGCTCGACAGGCCCGCATACTAGTCCGGGCTATACTACCGG
>JAVVGH010000123.1:0-3722 GCA_032249215.1 Pyrobaculum sp. | reverse complement strand
TCAACTCCCTTGGGTTTATCTTTACAAACTGTAAACCGTACCTTTTCAAGTATTCAAGCGCCGACGAGGAGATATCGCCGGCCACGAGGACCCCCCTCACCCCGTGCCCCTTTTTTCTATAAGTCTCTACATACCTCGCCAGCTGGAAAACAGCCTCATGTGTAGCGACGTCGCGCTTAACCTCTATAACCACGTACCTACCCTCCCTATCCTTCGCAAGTATGTCCACATGGCCCACGTCCATAGGCACCTCGACGCCGACCACCTCAAGGCCCTCCTCTATAAGCCAGGGGGCCGCCACCAGGGCCTCCACCACGTCTTTCTCAGACCCAGCTAACTCCAGCTCGGTCGTCCCTACGTTGAAAACACCCACGAAATCCACAGAGAGAAAAACCACCCTGACGGTCTCAAACGGCCTAGACCTAACGCTCTTCACCACGAGCCTCCCCTCCTCCACATACGCCGCCGTGGAGGACCCCGGCGGTTGCCAAATCTTGGGCTGGGCCTTCTCGGCCTCGTGCACTAGCAGAGTCCCGTCTTTCTTTATCAACAACAGGCGGCGCCCCGGCTTGAGGGATGCCGCCGCCCTCCCGCTGTATGTCACCTCGCACACCCCGGCGACCGCCACTATGCCGTGCTTCCTCCCAGAGTTTATCAGACGTGCCGCCTCTTCCGCCGAGGGTCTCTCAAGATACACCTCCAAAAACTCCGTAGGGGTTTAAAGACAATAAGTTAATATAGTGCCTCAATCCCCCACGCCATGGCCAAGATAGAGATTAAGGAAGTCCCCGAAGTAAGAGGGTTCAGCACGGTGAAGAAGGTGCCCAACAGAGCGGCGCTACAGAGAGACCTCAAGCCCAACGCGATCCTCATCTTCCACGGCAAGGAAGGTCACGAGATGGTGGTCGAGATCTTCACTCCGGACCCCAACGGCGATAAGACCCTGCCCCCCGCCACGATGGCCGTCACCAAATTCAGCGGAAGCGCCGAAAAAGTAGACAACGCCTACGCTACGCTCCTCTTCTGGGCCCTCAAGGAGGGGAAGAGCTTGGGAAGCCCCACGAGAGAGGTCTACCTAAAAATCGACACCACGCAGAGCCCGCCCGAGGTAGAGGTGGAGGTGCAGGCCCCAGTTCAATAGGAAGTACGACGTTGAGGTAGGGACGCTAGAGATCAAAGGCGACATCTACTCCCTGCGGCTAAACTGGCCACGCTGTATGCGCCGTACATCAACACCGACGAAAGTCTTAACAACTACAAATTCGTGAGGACTATGGAGCTCGCCGCCCCCGCGGTGCGGCGGGGCGAGGTGGGCCTAACCGAGAAGGGAACGCCGACGGCCAACATATACATCTCGGCGGAGGGCGTGGAGAAGGCGTATAGGCTCTATCCACGAGATAATATCGAGCTTTTGAGTCTCGCAACGAGGAGGAGGCTTTGTTAGGCGCCAGCCTCCTCCGGCTGGCGGGGGTAAAGGCGGAGGCCAGGAAAACGCCGACGGCAAACGGCTCGTTTAAGCCAACCACCCACGTCACGATTAGAGCTAAGCGACTCGGCTCGTCGGTAAGCTTGGTCTGTATATAACTGTATAGGACGGTACGTTTTTTAACACCGCCGGCAGTGGGCCGAGGTGATGAGGGCTGGGTTGCAGATCGGTGGTGATTTAGGAGCCAACTGATGTCGAGAATTACAGAGCGAGTTCCCTCTTTATCTCGGCGAAGTAGCTTTGGTAGCCCACTTCTTCAATACGCTTGATTACGTTTTCGTCTCCTTCCAGCACGACCCTCCCCTCCGCCATTACGTAGACTTTAGTGGGCTTTATGAACTTCAGCACCCTGGCGTAGTGGGTGGAGAGGAGGACTCCGCTGCCGGAGGTCGCCAGCTGAGTCACGGCCTTGCCCACGGCGGCTATCCCGTCTATGTCGAGGCCGCTGTCTGGCTCGTCAAGCACCACGAACTTAGGCCTTAGGAGGAGGGCCTGGAGGACCTCGGCCCTCTTGAATTCGCCGCCGCTGAAGCCCGCGCCGACGCCCCTGTTGAACACGTCGGGCTTAAGCCCCAGCTCTGCGGCTGTTTTCTGGGCCTGCGCCAGGACCTGCGGGTTGGGCTCTGTGAGTTTTTTACCGGCGCGTATGTTCATCATGGCTTGTAGCAAGAAGGCGAACCTAACCTCCGGCACCGCGACTGGCGACTGGAAGCCGATGAAGATGCCTCTGGCGAACCGCTCCTCTGGAGGCAGGTCCTTTATCGATTCGCCGTCTAGCAATATGTCCCCGCTTACAACCTCGTACTTGGGGTTGCCGGCTATGGCCTGAAACAGAGTGGACTTGCCGCTACCGTTGGGGCCCATTAAGACCGCCACCTCGCCGCTGGACACCGCGAGGGTTACGCCTTTTAGGATCTCCTTCCCGCCTACTACGACGCGAAGGTCTCTAGTTTCAAGCCTGTGCATGGCTCCTCCCCGATTTGTAGTTTTAAAACGTGCATAGAGAAGGCTTATATCTATCATTCGCGGGGGGATCCATGCAGGAGTTGGAGTCTCTCCGTGCAACTATCAGCCATGTAGAGAGCGTGGAGGAGGTGTTGGGTCTTGAGAAGCAGTTCAGCTACCAAGTGACGCTTAAGGGCCGCATCACCAGAGACATGATAGAGGAGATCAGCAGGCTCAAGGGGGAGCCTGACTGGATGCGGAGGCTGAGGCTTAGGATGCTTGAGCTCTTCGAGAAGCTTCCCACGCCCAAGTGGGTCAGGGCCGTGGAGGAGATAGACCTAGAGACGCTTGTCCACTACGCGAAGCCTCAGACCGAGGCCGTGTCCAGCTGGGACCAAGTGCCGAAGGAGATCCGCGAGTACTACGAGAAGCTGGGCCTGCCGGAGATAGAGGCGAAGGCGCTTCTGGGACTCGGCGCGCAGTTCGACAGCGAGATCATATACTTCAACCTCAAGAAGAAGCTCCAGGAGAAGGGCGTCATCATGTTGCCCATGGAGGAGGCGGTCAAGAAGTACCCCGACCTTGTGCAGAGGTACTTCATGAGGGTGTTTCCGCCTGAGCATAAATTCGCCGCGCTCCACGGCGCTTTGTGGTCCGGCGGCGTCTTCATATATGTGCCCCCAGGCGTCAAGATAGAGCAACCTCTCGAGACCTTCTTCTTCATCGGCCAGTCCATGGAGAGCCAGATGGAGCACTCCATAGTGGTGGCGGACAAAGGCGCCTACGTCCACTGGATCGAGGGCTGCTCCGCGCCCCGCCTGCTTAAGTACTCCTTCCACAACGGAATGGTGGAGGGCTACGCCCACGAAGGCTCTACGCTTAAGATAACCACGGTGCAGAACTGGTCCCGCAACGTGATAAACTTCAACAACAAGAGGGCCATAGCCGAGGCTGGGGCCAAGGTCCACTGGGTCGAGGGGTCCATCGGCAGTAAGACCACTTACACGTTCCCCTCCACCGTGTTGAAGGGTGAGGGCGCCTCCACAGAGATAGTGGGCATAACGGCGGCCAAGGGGCCCTACTGGAAGGAAAACGGCGCGAAGGTCTGGCACCTCGCCCCGAGGACGAGTAGCAGGGTGGTGAACAAGAGCATATCCGCCGAGGGCGGCGTGGCGGTATACAGAGGCCTGGTGCACGTCCAGAAGGGCGCGAAACACGCCAAGTCGCACGTACAGTGCGACTCCCTCGTGTTAGACAAGAAGTCGGCCACCTTGACGGTGCCCCACGACCA
>JAVVGH010000122.1:0-3723 GCA_032249215.1 Pyrobaculum sp. | reverse complement strand
TCCACATAGACTACGACGGCAACCAAGGCCTCCTCACTTGGTACTACCCGGCGAGGTTGTTCAACCTGCTGGGCACAGCCTCCACGGACTACTCCATATGTAGCGCAGAGGGGAGCGAGGCGATAAAGCTACACTGGGGCAGGTCCTACGGCGCCATGCCGGAGGAGCTGTCGAAGAGGCCGGTGGTCTTCTGGGCCCTCGACGCGGCCACGTCTTTTATCCACGGCTGGGCACTGGCGAAGAGGGCGAAAAACCCGGTAGCCGCGGTGGACGTGGTGTGGACAAAGACCATGAAGTCCGCCGACCTCCCCGTGGCGGTGAGGCCCGGCACCGACGTGGTCCTCGCCCTGGGCGTCTCGCGGGAGATAATACAGCGCAAGTCCTACGACGCCGAGTTCGTCGAGAGGTACACCTACGGCTTCGACAAGTTCGTGGAATACGTCGACAAATTCACGCCGGAGTACGTAGAGGCGGAGACCGGCGTCCCCCGCACAGTCTTTTACAAACTTGTCGATTTCTACCTACGCCGTCCCATCACCGTGATAGGCTTCGCCATAGGCCGCACTGAAAACGGCGGCGACGCCGCCCGCGCCATATCGCTTATACACGCGTTGCTGGGCGACCCCGCCGGCTTCTACTACTCCAACTCCGGCGCCTGGGGCATAGACTTCGCCTACCTCCGCGGCCTCCACCTGGCGAAGCCCAGCAAGGTGGTGCCCATGGGCCTGGTGGGGGCCAGGATCTCCGAGTTCGACGTGGTGTATGTGTGGAACGCCAACCCCGTGCTCACCCTGCCCCAGGGCGACAGGATTGCGGCCGCGGCCGAGAGAGGCGACGTAACGCTCGCCGTCCACACGCCTTTCGTGGACGAAACCGCCGAAGCCGCACACATCGTGTTGCCCGCCCCCACCTACCTCGAGAAAGACGACGTGGTCTACAGCTACTGGCACAACTACTTGGTGTACAACTCGGCGGTGGCCGAGCCCCCCGGCGAGGCCGTGCGCGAGACGCATCTGGTGAGGAGGCTCGCGGAGATGCTGGGCGTATCCAGCCACCCGCTGATGAGGGAGGACCCCTGGGACGCCGTCGACGCCGCGGTAAGAGGGACCGGGTTCACGCTTAAGGAGCTCAGAGAGCGGGGCGTGGTTAGGCTGAAGACGCCTGACTACTACACATACCCCACCGCCACGGGCAAGGTGGAGTTCTACAGCGAGACAGCCCTCAGACGCGGCCTGCCCCCGTTGCCTCAGTACAAGCCGCCGAGCAGAAGCCTACACGTGTTGACATTCCCCCCGAGCCCCCTCTACACCAACAGCCAGTTCCGCGACATCTACGGCGAGCCGCCCCCAGCCGTGCGGGTAAACCCGGCGGACTACGTCGGCGACTGCGTAGTCCTGCGCAACGAACACGGAGAGGTACATGTAAAGGCCGTGGCGGATCCGGAGGTGCCCCGCGGCGTGGTTGTCTACGTGGGCATAGGCAGAGACCGCAGGGGGATCCCGATAAACGCCGTGGCGAGGGGCGAGCCGGGGCCCTACGGCGGCACGCCGAAGCTCTACACCACATATGTCCAAGTCGAGCCTTGTAGAGATAAATACTAACAATCACAACCCTCCGTGTTCGACAACCACGTCCACTGCCACGAGTTCCCCCGGGAGGAGCTGGAGGGCTACGTCAAGGAGTGGACCCTTGCCTGCGTCTCCGACGACCTCCAGTCCTCCAGAAAGACGCTGGAGCTTGAGGGCGTCATCAAGTGCCTCGGCATACATCCGTGGCAGGTGGAGAAGGCGGAGCCCGGGGACCTTGAAGCCGTTCTGCGCCTAATCGAGCGCTCCGAGGCGCCGTGTATAGGCGAGGTGGGGCTAGACAGGAGGTTCGTGCCGCACAGCTTCGACAAGCAGCGGGAGTACTTCCGCGCCTTCCTTAAGCTGGCCCGGGAGCTGGACCTCGTGGTGAACGTGCACGCGCCCGACGCGTGGACAGACGCGGTGGAGGAGTTGCGGAGAGCCGACGTAGACAGGGCCTTGATACACTGGTACACGGGGCCCCTCGACCTGCTGGAGACAATCAGAGACCTCGGCTACTACATATCTATCAACCCGGCCGTGACGATACAGAAGAAGCACCAGGAGGCGGCCAAGGCGGCGGACCGCCGCTTTGTGCTCGTGGAAAGCGACGGGCCGTATGAATACAGGGGGATGCGGCTGACGCCGCCCGCAATACTGAAGACCGTGGAGAAGCTGGCGGAGCTCTGGGACGCCGCGGAGGACCACGTGAGGGAGGTGGTGGAGACAAACGCCAAGAGGCTATGGCGGAGAAGCTGACCGACTTGTTGGCCAAGGTCCGGGAGAAGTCGCCCGGCCTTGTGGCGACTCTGGAGGGCCGCTACGTGGCGGTGGGCGACCTACACGGCGACTACAAGACCCTCCAGCAGTTGCTGAGGGAGTGGGAGGGGCCCTACCTCTTCCTCGGCGACTACGTCGACAGGGGGGACAACGGGCTGGAGGTGGTGACCGAGGTGTTCCGTCTGTTCGTCGAGGGGAAGGCGGTGGCGCTCCGCGGCAACCACGAGTCACCCACGATGAACATCGACGGCGGCTTCCTAGACGAGCTGTGCGACAAGCTGGGGAGGGGCAGATGCGGCGCAGTCTACAGGGAGTTTGAGAAGACGTTCGCAAGGCTTCCGCTCGCGGCGCTAGTCAACGGCAGGTTCGTGGCGCTCCACGGCGGGATCCCGCTGAGAGACGACATGACACCGGCGACGCTGGAGGAGATAGGGAAGGCCTCGGGCGACTTGACGATCCCCACGGACCCCTTAGCCTTCCAGACCCTGTGGAATGACCCCTGCGTCTGCGAAGACTACGCCCCAAGCCCCAGGGGGCCCGGCACGTGGCTCTTCGGCCGCAGAATAACACAGCTCTTCCACAGAAAACACGGCACGGCGGCTCTCATAAGAGGACACACCTACATCCCGGAGGGATGCGCGGCACATCACGGAGGCGCAGTCATCACCATCTTCACGTCGTCGGCAGGCCCCTACCGAAAAACCAAGACCAGAATAGCTGTCGTAGATAAACAAATCGAAGTGCTAGACCTAGCCACAAAGCAACCAGCCAAATGCCCAGAAGACCTAGACCTATTTTAACACTCGCCCATAAGCCCTTTAGGCGGCGTGACGCCCCTCTGTCCTTGATACGTGCCGGCGTAGGACGCCCTCCCCTCGGCCTTTACCAAGATGAGGTGGAGGAACCTCATCCCCCTCTTCAGCACTATTGTGTTAGGCGACTCGTTGACCACCTCGATGGTTATGTTGCCCTCGAAGCCCACGTCGACTACGGTGGGCGGCACAGATAAACCGTACCGCGCCAGGGTTGAGCGGAGGTTCGCCAGCCCCGCCACGTCCTCCGGCATCTTGACGTACTCCTCCGTGGTCAGAAGCACGAAGCTCCTCGGCGGGATGACCACCTCATCTGCCTTCACGACGCGGAAGAGATGCCTCGCGTCTTTAAGCTCGCAGGGCCGCACCACAGTCCCCTCGTAGGCGTATATGGCGTACTCCCCGCCGATGCGCAGGTCGAGGCCGTTCTCCCGCACGGTGTCGGGATACAAGGGGTCCACCTTGAGCCGGCCCAGCGAAATGAGCTTCTTCAGCTCGTCGTTTGCCAGAATCATGTGTTCACCTAGGCGGTTTAAAATCCGTAAACGTGCAAAATGAAACATTAC
>JAVVGH010000121.1:0-3729 GCA_032249215.1 Pyrobaculum sp. | reverse complement strand
TCAATCATAACAGTAAGCGGGCCGAAGTTCTCCACCTCAAACACCCACATCGCCTCAGCCATCCCCAGGTCGAGCCAATGCACGTCTACGACGCGTTTAATCGCCTTCGCGGCCAAGACGCCGGCGCCGCCGGTAAAGATGGCGTACGCCGCCACATGTTTTTTCATCGCCTCGGCTGTTCTCCTCCCCATGCCCCCCTTCCCAACCACCAGCTTAACCCCCAACCTCTCGATCACCTCAGCCTCAAACGCCTCCATCCTAGCCGAAGTGGTCGGGCCGGCGCTTATCACCTCCCACCCCTTCTCGGTCTTCCGGACGACGGGGCCCACGTGGTATATAACGCCGCCTCTTAGGTCAACCGGAAGCCTCTCGCCGCGCTCCATGTACTCCAGCATTCTCTTATGCGCCGAGTCGCGCGCTGCCACCACGACGCCGCTTATGTAAAGCGTGTCCCCAACCCGGAGCCTCGCCACATCCTCCGCAGAAAGAGGAGTTTTCAAGTGGTATATGGGCATGGTCTATTATGTATGTGTATTTTAAAATTTAGCACACGGCTAGATACGTAGCTCTTTTAGATCGATGAAGCAATAAATATATTTTAACACCCATCCACTAAGCCACATGCTTGAGCAGGTTATCCTCAAGGCCGCCAAGGAGGTTATCATCCGCGCGGCGGTAGGCCCCGCGTTTGACGTCACAACTTCTCTCAAAAAAGCGCTTGAAACAGAAGAAAACGAGCCGGCCAAGGTCCAGCTGGGCGCCATATTGAAAAACATCGACCTCTCCACCTCTGAAAAAGCCGCGGTGTGTCAAGACACAGGGTTCCCCAACTTCTACATAAAACTCGGCGACCGCTTCCCGCTGAGGAGCAAAATATACGACATACTGACCCAGGCGATCCGCGAAGTAACTAAGGAGCTACCCCTCAGGCCCAACACAGTCCATCCCTTCACCGAAAAGAACCTGGGCGACAACACCGGGGTGGGCGCGCCTTGGTTCGAGGTGGAGCTCTTCGACGGCGACTACTTGGAGTTCCACTACGTACCTAAGGGAGGCGGGACGGAGCTCCCCAGCAAAGCCTTCACCCTGCCGCCCGGCGTCGCCATGAAGGAGCTACCGCGCCTAGTTCTCGAGGCCGTGATAGACGCAGGGCCCATGCCCTGCCCGCCGGTTATAGTAGGCGTAGGCATAGGCCCCTCGGTAGACATTGCCGCGAAACTCGCCAAAAAGGCGGCGGCGCTCAGGCCCGTCGGGTCCAGACACCCAGAGCCAGAAATTGCAAAGATGGAGGAGGAGTTGCTGAAGGCCATAAACAAGCTCGGCGTGGGCGTACACGGAATAGGGGGCAAGGTGACGGCGCTGGATGTACACATTGAATACGTCTACAGACACCCAGCCACGTTCTCCATAGGCATAGTCTTCTCATGCTGGGCGACGCGCAGGTCGGGGGCCAGAGTCTACCCCGACGGGAGATACGAGATAATCTAGCCTTCGTATCTCTTCAACAGCCTCTCGACTGCGTATCTTACGGCGTCTGCGCGGGTTGGAAAAACCCCCTTCGTCACCAGCCTGTCTAGCTTCCTCACTAGGGATTTAGGCAACGTGACGGTGGTAATTACGGCCTTTTCGTACTCCATGTTTTAAAATTAGCCCGTTATTTAACTCTGTGTGTGAAAAGTCGCCGCTACCCACGCCCGTATTGGTAGTCGTCGTGGGGGGCCACGGCGCCGTGGTGGGGTGGCCGCTGGTCATCCCCGGCGACCCGCCTCTCGTGGGGGTACCGCTCCACAGAAGCAGGAGGACCCTGGAGCTCATCAGGCAGGAACGGGCCTTTTCCATAAACCTGGTGAAAAACGCCGAGAGGGCCTACGAAATCTTCGGCAAACCCGGCGAGCGGAAGCTGGAGAGGTGGGGACATGTGTCTAGGTGCAGATTGGCGCCGTGTCTGGCGCTGGGGGACGCCGCACGGGTCGTCGAATGTGTATACAAGGGGGAGGTGGAGGTGGGGGATCACGTGGTGGTTCTATGTCACGCGGTAGCCGGCTACGGTTGCGGCGAATACGCGGTGTGGGACCCCTGCAATGCTAGCCGCCGGCGGCCGGCGGAATGAAGACCACCTCGTCGCCGTCTTTCAGCCGCGTATCTAAGCCGTTAAGCCACTCGACAGCTCTCCCGTTTACCAGTATGTTGTACATGGGTTTCAAGTTGCCCCCCTCGTCCAGTAGCTCCTCCCTAAGCTTCGCGTACTTCCTAGCCAACGCGTCTATCAGCCCCCGTATAGTTAGGCCGTCCGGCACCTCGACCTCCGTCTTCAACACGCCTGTTAGCTCATAAAGCGTCGCCAGGAACTTAACCCTGAGCTTCACGAGAGGTGCCGCGTCTCTGTTTTAAGTATTTTTCTTGGCGAAGTAGAAACAAGGCGCGCCGAGCCCGCTTTCGCAGACGCGTACCCATGTGGCGTCGAGGAGATCAGCTATGTGCCTAGCTAGGCACTCCCCGCTGACGCCCGGCATGCCGCAGGGGACCACGTAGACGTCGGAGGGTTGCACAGGCGGCTTCTCCAGGGGGGAGGCCAGGTATTTGCCGTCCATCTCAGCCAACACGCCCCTCAGCCTCTCGGAGGCCTGGTCGGCGTCTACCACCACGTCGGCGTAGCCGTCTCTGCATATAGCCACGGTGATCACGTAGTCGTGGCCGTGTACGCGGGCCCACCCAGGCGAGAAGGAGGGGTTATGCGCAACCGAGATGCTTCCCCTGAGCTCCACGCAGGTCTGCATGGCGGCGACACAGCTATATACTTAAATAAATTGAAGCCGCATGGAGGCGATAGACGTGGACAAGGCAGAGGCGGTCGCAGACGTGCTGAAGTCGGTGGGGGTGAGGCGCGACAGCTATCTCGACCCGCGCCTCTACCCTCCGCCGGACGACCCGCTGGAGGATCAGCTTGCATATTTCGTCTCTATGGCCGCCATAGACCACAGGACGGGCTTGTGGGAGCCCTTCGAGGGCATCGTCGGCGGCGAGTTTTTCCACGGCGCCGACGCGCTTTATAGACTCGGCAGGTTGGCCTACGGCCGCGGCTTCTTCAAGGCGGAGAAACTGGCGGAGCTCGCGCCAAGTGAGGCGGAGCACCTGCTGACCATAGGCGGCAGGCGGGTTTGGGATTTCCACATCCGCGTGTTGTTGCTACGCGACGTGGGCAAGAAGGCGCTCCGCAACGGCGGCTTCGAAAGGCTCGTCCCGCGCGACTCGCTGAAGAGGCTTAAGGAGGCCCTCAGGCAGATACGTGCATATGAAGACCCGGTCGAGAAAAAGGCGCTACTGCTCGCGAAGTTTCTAGACGGCAGGAAGCTGGCCGACTTCAAAGACTTGGAGGAGGCCGACGTGCCTGTGGACAACCACCTCTCGCGAATAGCCTACCGCCTCGGCATAGCAGACGTAAGCTACGACTTTCTCGAAAGCGGGGTGGAGGTGCCGCGGGAGGAAGACATAAGACTTAGGCAACTCGTAAAAACCGCCTGGAAGATCGTGGCTAAGTTCGCAGATATCCACCCCTTCGCATTAGACGACTACCTGTGGAGCTTCGGCCGCAGAACATGCACACGCGAACGCCCAAAATGCGACGTCTGCCCATTCAGAGAAATCTGCAAGGCGCACGCCCTACAGCGCTATCCCCCGGAACATCTACACCTCATCACGTGGTACTACTAGTACCCAACCACAAGCCCA
>JAVVGH010000120.1:0-3784 GCA_032249215.1 Pyrobaculum sp. | reverse complement strand
ATACCTGCCAGGACCTTGAGCAACACTATTTGGGATGAGAAGGCAAGGATGTTGAAGCTAGGCCCCGAGAAGATGCATAGAAGGTTCCTCGACATGAAGGAGGCGCGACGCTTTATGCAGACGGTTCTTATGCTCCGCCTCATCGTGGAGGCCATTAGGGAAGACGTGTACCCCACGATACGTGACCTGTACTACAACGGCAAACACACAATAAGCTTCAAAGACCCGCTGGGCAGGGTCCATAGGGAGAACACCTGGGATGAGCAGTCCGAGTCTAACGCCGTGATAGAGGACATAGAGGTGGCGACAAACGTGCTCCGCGAGGAAATGGGGGTTTCGGCCGATGTCAAGGGCAAGATCGTCGGTCCTATAGTGGTTAGGTCGCAGGGCTATGAGCTGGATGCGTCTAAATTCGGCGAGACGGCGCTCAGCCTGCCTGTAAACGTCGACGGACTTGAGATCGTGAAGGTCGAGGCGGCGTATGTCCTCGTGGTGGAGAAAGACGCCATCTTCCAGAGGCTGGTTAGGGAGAAGTACTGGAGCCAGGAAAACGCCATATTGGTAACGGCTAAGGGCATGCCTGATAGGGCCACGCGGCGCTTCGTGAGGAGGCTGAACGAGGAGTATAAACTGCCGGTGTACGTCCTCACAGACGGCGACCCGTATGGATGGTATATATACTCGGTCTACAAAAGCGGCTCGATCAAGCTTAGCTACGAGAGCGAGCGCCTCGCCACTCCAGACGCCAAATTCCTCGGGCTAACCGCAACGGACATAGACGCGTACAAGATTTCGGACAACTACGTCATAGCGGCGAACGACCGGGACGTAAAGAGGGCACAGGAGCTGTTGCGCTACCCCTGGTTCCAGAAGCCTGAGTGGACACGCGAGGTGAATCTTTTCTTGAAGAGGAAAAAGAAGGTGGAGATTGAGGCGTTGTCGACACACGGCCTTAAGTTCCTCCACGACTACCTAAAGGACAAGATACGTGGCAAGAAGTTCATCGACTAGTATATAGAGCCGCCGAGGCTTCCTTTAGTTTTACTAAAAATATATTTATATATGTTGTCTATTTAGACCTATGCGCGGCGAAACGAGGAAGGTCCAGCTCACAGGTGGGGCCACCCTCATCGTGAGCTTGCCCAAGGAGTGGGCTAGGAGGATTGCTCTTTCTCCCGGCGACGAGGTCATAGTGGTGACGCAGCCGGACGACACGTTGGTCGTCATACCGAAGAAGCTGGGTAAGAGGGCCGGCGTCGTGGCGGAGCTCGCGATAAACCAGCCGGTTGCGGTGGAGGAGGTGGAGAAGCTTTTCATGACGCTTTACATAGGCGGCGCCGAGACGATTATAGTCAGATTCTCGCCGCAGGCCATGGGTCTGCGGAGGCAGATCAAGGACTTCATCAGGAGGAGGGTGGTGGACATGGAAATAGTGGAGGAGGCCAGCGATAGGCTGGTGGTGCAGTCTATGGTATCCGCCACGGAGCTCGCCGTGAGCGATATTGCGGGGAAGATGATGCGGCTTGTGGGTAACATGTTAGGCGATCTGCTGGCTGGGCTTGAGAGAGACGACGTGGCGCTTCTGAAGGATGTGATCGAGCGAGACGACGAGGTTGACAGGCTGTATTGGCTTATGGAGCGGCAGCTCAAAAGGGCGGCTATGTCGAGGTATGTGATGCTTGAGCTGAAGATCGACGACCCTAGAGACATCGTGGAGTTTGTGATAATATCAAAGTCCATTGAGCGCATGGCGGATCACATATGTAGAATAGCTTACGTAAACCAAGAGGAGAAGGTCGACATGCGCGTCTTGTCGCCTATACTGACCAATGTGGCTGAGTTCCTGAAGCAGGCTGAGACGCTTCTGGTTGGCGAGTCAACTCCGCGGAAGATAGCGGAGCTCCAAGGCGAAATCGCGGCGTGGAGCCAGAGGGTTAGGAAAGAGGAGGTGCTGTCGGACCCCGCAACTTCCATAGCCAAGGAGAGCGCGGTGAGAATAGGCGAATACATTGGCGACATAGTGGAGTCCCTCGGCAGAATAATGCTGAAGGACAAGACAATAGTCTTAGGAGAAGGCATGCCGCAACAGTAAACCCAGTTTTCTACGCCGCGGTAGCGTCAGGAACATGTTGCAGTCTCCTGCCGGCTAGCAACACCACGTCGTTTCTAGATTCCGGCGAGCTCCGTGGGTTGCGGGTCATGGCGCTTGTCGGGGCTTAGGCGAAAATGTTAAAAACCCCTCCAGTCAAGGCTCACCCATGGCAACCGAACAAACAATACTAGTAGGCAAAAAGCCGACCACAAACTACGTAATTGCGACAGTAATGGCGTTCAACGCCGGCGTTAAGAAAGTTGTGTTGAAGGCCAGAGGCGCAGCCATATCCAAGGCTGTGTCGACAGCCGTTATGGTGAGAGATAGATTCCTGCCTGGCAAGGTGCAGATTAGAGACGTAAAGTTGCTGAGCGACAAGGTCCAGGGCCAGGCCGGCAGAGAGCGCACAGTGGCGGCGGTAGAGATCGTCATCGAAATGGCGTAATTTTTTCCGCGTCGACGCCCCTTTTTGATGTCGCTCGCCGACGTCGCGCAAAATCTTTCTGATCTACGCTTCCACGACCCTCCCTACGGGGAGTTTACCATTGCCCGTATTTTGAAGGAGTCGGAGGGCCGGTGGACCCCCCTCTTTAGGGGAGTCCGCAGGGGTTTCGCCGGCATTGGCAACATCTTGGACAGCCGATCTAAGCTTTATAGATACCTGGGCGTCGGAAGCGACGAGGAGGCGTACGAAAAGCTTCTTAACGCGTTGGAGAGACCCGGGGGGCTGGAGAGGGTTTCCGCCTGGAGGGATGTGTACAGGGAGGTTGAGTCGCTTTATGACCTGCCCATGGTTCGGTACTACGAGAAAGAGGCGCGGCCCTACGTAACATCTGGGGTGGTTGTCGGCGTTGGCGTGGACGGGACTATGAACGCCTCCATCCACAGGTTTTCGCCCATTGCCGCGAGGAGGGCTGTTGTGAGGCTGGTGCCCCGCCATCTCTACCAAATATACAAAGCCGGCGTGGAGGCGGGGAGGGAGGTTCCTATCGCTGTGGCGTGGGGGGTGCACCCGCTGGTGTTGCTGGCGGCCGCCTCCTCTCCTCCTTTTGGCGTTTTTGAGCTGGGAGTTGCCTCTAGCCTAATGGGTGGGTTGAAGGTGATGGAGCTGGACAACGGCGCGGTGGCGCCTTTTATGGCGTCTGTGGTCATAGAGGGACATTTGACCAGGGAACTGGCCGAGGAGGGCCCGTTTGTCGACATCGTGGGTGTTTACGACCGCGTGAGGAGGCAACCCGTGGTCAAGGTGGAGAAGATATATGTGCTCCGGGACGACGCCGTTGTTCATTACCTGTTGCCTGCCGGCTTGGAGCACATGTTGTTAATGGGCTTCGAGAGGGAGGCCAAGATATGGCGCGCCGCGAGGTCCGCGGTGCCGAGGGTTAAGAAGGTTAGGCTCACCAGGGGCGGGTTCGGCTGGCTTGTGGCCGTGATTTCGCTGGCAAAGTCCGTAGAGGGCGACGCCAAAAACGCCCTCTTGGCGGCTTTCGCCGCGCATCCAAGCCTAAAGATAGCGATAGCGGTAGACGAAGACATTGACCCAGACGACCCCGTGTCTGTGGAGTGGGCCATCGCGACGAGGCTCAGAGCAGATAGAGGCATCTTTGTTGTGCCTTACGTCAGGGGGTCTACCCTAGACCCTGTTGCGCTCAACGAAGAGGGGCTGACGCATAAGATGGGGATAGACGCAAC
>JAVVGH010000119.1:0-3802 GCA_032249215.1 Pyrobaculum sp. | reverse complement strand
GACGGCTTTAAGGAGGTTGATCTCTTCTGTCCAGAGCCGCTGGTGGTGGGGGAGGTTTCTGTGGCGGTGAGAAGCGTGGAGGAGGCTGAGGGTCTTCTTGAGCAGTTGCGTAGGGCGGCGGAGGCGGGCGAAAAGCTGACTAAACGCCGCCCCTATTTGAAGGTGTTGGCTGTGGAGTTCGCCCCGAGGGATGTCGCCGAGTATTTAAAGGCGCGGTGCGAGGGGGAGGGGGTGTATTTAATATTGGGAAGGGACTACGACCGTCTTAATATTTAAAGTGACGTATTAGCAACGTTGATGATTCCCCGTTTTGAATATATCCGCGTCTTTTCTCTGCCCGAGGCGGTGGATGTCTTGTCTAGGCGTGAAGACGCGGCGCCCCTTGCCGGGGGGCAGAGCTTGATCCCTATGCTTAAGCTCCGCGTGGCTAGCTACGGCGTTCTTGTAGACATTGGGAGGGTGCGGGAGCTCCGGTACCTCCGCTACGGCGACGTGGTGGAGGTGGGGGCTCTTGTGCGTCATTACGAGCTTGAGGAGTCGCCGTGTGGCTTTCTGCGGGGGGTCGCCGTTAGGATCGGAGATCCGCAGGTGAGGTCGTTGGGCACCGTCGGCGGCTCTCTCGCCCACGCAGACCCCTTCGGCGACTGGCCGGCCGCCATGCTCGCCTTGGGCGCCGTGGTGAAGACGGCTGGGCCCGACGGCGCAAGGGAAATCGCCGTAGACGACTTCGTCAAGGGGCCTTACCAGACTGCGCTGGAGAGGGGGGAGCTTGTGGCGGGGCTGGAGTTTAGGTGTCCGCCGCGGGGGGCCTACGTGAAGTTTGCAAGGAGGCATAACGACTTCGCCTTGGCGGCTGTGGCCGTGGCGGCCGAGGTGAAGGAGGGCCACGTCTCGTGGGCGCGGGTGGCGGCGCTGGGCGCCGCGGATAGGCCGGTCCGGCTGAGGAAGGTGGAGGCGCTTCTCTCCGGCGCCCCCTTAACCGCAGACGTAATCGCGTCGGCCGCCGAGGCCGCGGCCAAGGAGGCCCAGCCGCCTGCCGACTTCAGAGCCTCCGCCGAGTACCGCAGGGCGTTGTTGTCCGTTGCTGTGAAGAGGGCGTTGGCGAGGCTATGAAGATCACGCTGAAGGTCAACGGAGTTCTCCACGAGGTGGACGTGGAGCCGAGAAAGCTTTTGGTCCACGTGCTTAGGGAGCTCGGCTACAGGTCTGTGCGGGTGGGCTGCGACACCGCCACGTGCGGCGCCTGTACAGTCCTCATGGACGGCAGGCCCGTGAAGAGCTGCAACGTCTTGGCCGTGCAGGCGGACGGCGCCGAGATATACACGGCCGACTACAGCGACGAAGTTATGGAGAAGCTGCGCGGCGCCTTTAAGCGGCACCACGCGGCGCAGTGCGGCTTCTGCACCTCCGGCATGTTGACGACGGCGTACTACCTAGTGAGGCGGGGCGTGAAGAGCGAAGAGGAGGTGGTGGAGGGGCTCAGCGGCGTGTTGTGCCGCTGCACTGGGTACCAGAACATCGTAAATGCTGTGAAGGAGGTGGCTGGGCTATGAAGTACGTCGGCAGGCCCATCCCCAGGGTTGAGGACGAGTTGATCCTGCGGGGCAAGGCCGCTTATGTCGACGACGTGGAGCTCCCCGGCATGTTGTACGCCGGCTTCGTCAGGTCGCCGTATGCCCACGCCAGGGTCCTCAAGGTGGATTTCTCAGACGCGTTAAAGATGCCGGGCGTCGTGGCGGCGTTCGGCCCCGGCGACGGGGGGCCGTTTAACTTCGCGCCGGGCGGCAAGGTGAGGTACCAAGGCGAGGCCGTTGCCATGGTGGTGGCAAGGGATAGGTACGTCCTATACGACGCTCTGGAGAAGGTGGCTGTGGACTACGAGCCCCTCCCCGCTGTGTTGGACATATACGAGGCCTTGAGGCCGGAGGCCCCGCTGGTCGACGAAAGCCTCGGTAGCAACGTGGTGCACGAAAAGGTGTACGAAGGCGGCGACCCCGACCGCGCCTTGAAGGAGGCCGACGTCGTGGTGGAGGGGAGGTTTGTCATACAACGCATCATACCCTCAGCCATGGAGCCGCGGGGCGTCGTGGCGGCTTACGACGGCGACGTGCTCACGATATGGAGCTCCACCCAGGTCCCGTTCGACGTGAGGAAGGAGGTGGCCAAGGCCCTGGGCCTCCCGCTGGCCAAGGTGAGGGCGATCCAGCCCTTCGTCGGCGGCGCCTTTGGCTCGAAGCTTTTAGTGTACCCGGAGGAGATCTGGGTGGCGGCGGCCGCCTATAGGCTCAAGGCGCCTGTCAAATGGGTGGCCACCAGGAGCGAGGACTTCAAGGCCGCCACCCACGGGAGGGCCTTGACGCTTGAGTATAGGGTAGGCGCCTCCCGCGACGGGAGGATACTGGCGGTGACCGGCACTGTGTACGCCGACGCCGGCGCCTACTACTGGGGCGAGGGGCTGGCGGACACGGCGGCGCAGATGCTTCCGGGGCCTTACGACATTAGACACGGCAGGGTGCGGGCGGTGGCGGTGCTCACCAACAAGACGCCTCTAAGCGCCTACAGGGGGGCAGGCAGGCCCGAGGCCACGCTCTTCATAGAGCGGATTATGGACCATGTGGCCGACGTGTTGGGGATGGATAGGGTGGAGATAAGGAGGCGGAACTTAATTAGGCAACTGCCCTATAGAAACGTCTTCGGCATTACGTACGACACTGGCGACTACGTCGCCACCTTTGAGAGGGGGCTTGAGAGGCTGGGCTACCGCGACTTGAAGAGGTGGGCAGACGAGGAGGCGAAGAGGGGGCGCATAATAGGCGTCGGTTTTTCCGTCTACGTCGAGATCACCACCTTCGGCTACGAAACCGCCGTGTTGAGGGCCGAAAGAGACGGGAGCTTCACGCTCTACACCGCCTTGACGCCCCACGGCCAGGGCCTAGCCACAGCCCTGGCGCAAGTGCTGGCGGACGAGCTGGAGGTCCCCATGGAGAGGATAAAGGTGTTCTGGGGCGACACGGCCTACGTCGGCGACGGCATCGGGACCATGGGTAGCCGATCAATAACGGCAGGCGGCTCGGCGGCCATATTAGCGGCCCGGAGACTGAAGGAGGAGCTGGCCAAGGCAGCCGAGAAGCTTCTGGGTTGCAGGCCCGTCTACAGCGGGGGGATCTTCCAGTGCGGCGGAAACAGCGTGACCATAGAGGAGGTGGTCAAGGCGGTGTACAGAGGCAAAGCCGAGGCGCAACTCACCGTCGAGGCCATATACCGCGCAGACGCCACGTTCCCATTTGGCGTTCACGTCGCGGCGGTTGAGCTGGACCCAGAAACCGGCTTCGTGAGGCCTCTCTTGTATAGGTCATACGACGACGTCGGCGTTGTGGTAAACCCGTTGCTAGCGGCTGGGCAGGCCATCGGGGGCGCCCTACAGGGCATAGCCCAGGCGCTGTATGAGGAGGCCGTATACGACGAAAGCGGTAACCTCCTCACGCCGAACCTCGCGTTTTACTACGTGCCCACGGCCGCCGAGGCGCCGAGGTACGAGGTCTACTTCGCCGACGAGCCTCACCCGTCGAAACACCCCACCGGTACCAAGGGCATCGGCGAAGCCGCCACCATAGCCTCGACGCCCGCCGTCGTCATGGCGGTGGAAGACGCCATACGCAGGCTTAAGCCCGGCGTGAGGATAGACAAGACGCCCATCACCCCCGAAGACGTCTGGCGGCTCCTGAGGTGAGTTGCGTCGGCGTTGTCTTAGCCGCCGGCGGCTCCACGCGCTTCGGCGGGGACAAGCTCCTTTTCAGATACA
>JAVVGH010000118.1:0-3869 GCA_032249215.1 Pyrobaculum sp. | reverse complement strand
AACCAGACGCTGGTTGTGGAGTCTATACTGAGGGGTTGCCACTCAGCCTACCCACAGACGCCGGCCAACACGAAATGAGCCAGGACAGCCACATGGACGAGATAGGCCTCCTCTACATAGCGCTGGCCCGTCTCTTCGACAAGCCGGCGGAGGCCGTGAAGCTGGCTGACGAAATCACCTCGCTGGCGGAGTCGCTTGGAGTCGACGGCTTCGCGGAGTTCTTCAAAGAGGCGGCCGCCCTGGACCTCGAGGGGCACAGGGTGGAGATGTTCGAGCTGGCGCCCCGCTGTCCTCCCTACGGCGGGTACCACGCCCTCGGCGAAGACAACAAGGAGAGGGGGTGGTATATGCACCAGATACTCACCTACTACAGGGCCTTTGGGCTTGAGGTCGACGTGAAGAAGGAGCTCCCCGACTACCTGCCAGCCATGCTGGAGTTCCTAGGCGCCACACGCGCCGTGGACGACCTGGGGAAGAGGACCATGAGGAGGGACTTCTACCTCCGCTTCATGAAGCCATGGCTGGACAAGTTCTCGCAGTGTCTAGAAAAGGCGGGGAGCCCCTACAGACACCTCGCCAAGGCCCTCCGCCAGCTCCTAGAACTCGACTTCGAAGCCCCTCCCTAGCCGCTCCAGAATCCTCCTCTCCAAAGCCTTCACAATGTCGGGCGGCCACAGACAGCTACACACGTCGGGGAGCGACTTAGTCAACGCCCTCATGTGATGGCCGTAGAGGGGACAGCTGTGGCACCGGAAGTCGCAGTTATCCGGGATGTACACGCACCCCTCTCTGCTTATGACCAGAATCGGTTTTTCTAGGAGCTTCAGGGTGTGGTCTGTGGAGGCGAAGGGCAGATACACGCCCTCTCCGTCGAAGCCCAGCGACCTGAGCCGCGCCAGTCGGCGATACACCGCGCTTTTAGACAGCCCAGTGAGAAACGGCAAGGACTTGGCCTCCGCCCTAGCCGAGAGGCAGAGAAGTCTACGGTCTACCTCGTCGAGGAGGGAAAAAACTTGGAGTGGGAGAAGCTTAACTTTCACGAACTTTTGGAGGCGGCCATTTTCAGCATTTCCACGATGGCGGGGACGTACTCCTGCGCCCACTTGTCGCCCAGTTGCTTCTTAAAGGCCTCTGCCTGGACCGTCATCGTCGGCGCCAGGTCCTTGTCGCCTTCTATGAGGAATTTAGCCAGCAACTCAGCGGCTTTGTTCAAGTCCGCGGCGGGGTTCTTAAGGCCGTATTTCTCGAAGTACTTAGACATCATGGGGCCGCCTGCGGTCCCCTTCTCAACCCCAACGCTACCCAGCAGGGCCTTGCTGAGGTCGGGGCCTATGTTGCCCCCCACCTCGATACCTGCGCTCTTCACTGTGTGGCAGGCGTTGCACGCAAGCTCCTTAAACACGTCCAAGCCCTTCTTGGCCAGTTGTTCGTTGTACTGGACCTGCGTGGGGCCAGCCGATGGGGGGGCCGTCGTCGATGCGGCTTGCTGAGCCGTCACAGTGACCGGAGACTCGGTGATTGTTGTCGTGACTGTCTTCGTCTGGGTCCTCACCTCCACGCCTGGGTTGTAGGTAAACGCCAACGCGCCGATTATTATGCCCACTATTGCCACCACTGCGTATATCACCCCCTTGTCCATGCGGAAGACCACTGCGGAGAAAGATAAACGTTCAGGTTAACCAGATTAGCCACAACGCTTATCTCAACGACGCACATAGACCTACATGGCCGAGAAGACCCCCAGGAGGGACTTCCTTAAGGCGGCCGCGGCGCTTGGCGTCGGCTTCGCCGTGGGTAGCTGGGCCTTGGCGCTGTCGCGGAGCAAAGCCGTGGTGGAGGTCACCTCGGAGCAGGTCAAGGAGGTGAGGGTGAGGCCTGAGGTGCAGGTGCAACAAGTCCAGGCACCGACGACGACAACAGCCGCGGCGCCGCCGCACCCGGCCTTCCAGAAGAGGGGCCTCGCCTTCCTCGACCCAGCCAACATACAGGCAACGCTGAGGGTGCTGGCGCCCGAGGACCAGCTCCCCAGCAAGCCGGTTGGCTACAACATAAACGACATCGACTGGATCGCCATATTGATTGAGAGCAGATACCACGAGCCCGGCGTGGAGATGGTCGGGTCGTACACCTTCCTCGACATGAAGAACTTCAAGGTATTAAAGAGGCTGAAAAACGCCGGCGACAGAGTCCACGTGGTGAAGTTCGGGCGTGAGGAGTGGCCTGAACACAAGAGGAGGTTCGCCGTGGGGATGTCGAGGGACTGCTGGCTCTCCAAGATAGATCTATACTCCATGCAGATAGTGCGGCAAATTAAAATCGGCGTAGACTGCAGAAGCGCCGCCTTCGACAAAGACGGAAAATACGTGGTAGCCGCCTCTAAGGACCCCGGCCACGTGGTGATACTGGAGGCGGACACCTTCAAGGTGCTTAAAGTCATCCCGATGCTCGGCGCCTCCAAGTTCTTCCCCACCCCAATGATGGGGAGGCAAGGCGCCATACTCACGTCAGACTTCGGCTACTGGCTGGTCAACGTCAAAGACGCTGAGCAGGTCCTCGTAATAGACTACAGGGATCCCAGCTTCCCCATAGTACACGTCTTCACAAGCTACGACCCCAATAAGAAGGGGAGGTCGGTTAAGGTGAAGATAGGCGATAAGGAGTATGATGTGACGGGCATAGGCAAAAGCCCCCACGAGCTGAATAAGCTGGACAAAGAGGGCAGATACGTCGCCGTGACGGGGCAAGAGAGCAACACGATCACGATAATAGACGCCAAAAACTTCGAGGTGGTCAACGTGGTGCCGTGCGGCCTCAAGCCGCACCCAGGCCCCGGCACCTTGGTGCCCGGCGAGTACTTCCTCACCAACGCAATAGGGGAGGGGAAGATAACGGCGATAAACCTCCAGACGATGGATCTGGAGAAGTACATAACATATCCGAGGGAGTTCCCCGCGGATACGGGCGGGGGGCTCTACTCGACGCCGCCTCTGCCCGACGGCACGATACCCAAGGGCCTTGCGTGGTTCGACACCACCTTTAACATGAACAAAGGCGTGTTTGCGGTGGATATACACCTGCTCGACGTGGCCACGCGGCCGCCGCAGCCCGCGATATTTGCGCCGAATAAGCCAGGGAAGTGGGCCATGCACCCCACATATACGCCGGACGGCAGATACGTCATCAGCGCCTTGGAGAGGACGGATGCGGTGTATAAAGTCGACGCGGAGACGGGGGAGATTGTGGGGAAGATAGAGCTGAAAAACGTCGAGCCAGTTCAGCTGGTCGAGGAGCCGAGCCCCACCGGCATCTTCCCGCTGTGGAGGATAAAGGCGCCGTGGTTCTAGGCAAGGTCTACGTAGTAGGCGCAGGGCCCGGAGACCCCGAACTAATAACCCTCAAGGGCTTTTTCCTCCTCCTCTCCGCAGACGTGGTCATCTCGGCCTCCTTGGTACCCCGCGAGTTGCTGAATCTGGTTAGGGAGAAGGTGGTGTGGGAGGGCAGGCTGACGGGGGAAGCCCACAGAGAGGTCGTCGAACTCGCCGTGAGGCACGCCTCCGAGGGGAAGACCGTGGTGGTGCTTAAAAACGGAGACCCCACGCTCTTCGGGAGGGGGGTCGCCCTCTGCAGAGAGGTAGAGGCGAAGGGCGTGCCTTGCGAGATAATCCCAGGCGTGTCGTCTCTCACCGCCGCGGCGGCAAAGTACAAAATACCCATCACAGAAGGCGGCCGCCCCCTCCTCTTGACCACGGCGAGAAGCGGCGGCGACCCCGACGTCGTGGTGTTTATGCCTGAGGGCTCCGCCGAGGGGCTCGTGGTGGAGGACCTCTACGGCGCCGGCGAGAAGGTGTACCACGGGAGGCCGCGGGGCA
>JAVVGH010000117.1:0-3881 GCA_032249215.1 Pyrobaculum sp. | reverse complement strand
TCAGGGGAGGGAGGGCGGGGGGGCCCTACAAGGTGGTTCTGCCCAGCGGCAGAAGCATAGCCGTCTTCGTGCGTGATGAGAGGCTCTCCAACGAGCTGGCCTTCGAGGGCTTCGAGCGGTTTGTCGAGGCGCTGAGGGGCGCATCTGGCGACGTGGTGGTCGCTCTCGACGGCGAGACCTTCGGCCACCACCAGAAAGGCGCCGAGAAGATGCTGGCGCAGTTCATCGCTCACCATAGGGATGAGCTGGCGAACTTCGGCAGGCTGTACGAGAGGGGGTACCGGGGCGAGGTGGAGATAGTGGAGCGGACCTCTTGGAGCTGTCCCCACGGGCTGGGGAGGTGGAGCAGAGACTGCGGTTGCGACGGGCCTGCCCCCTGGAGGGAGGGGTTAAGGAGGTTGATAGACTGGGTTGGGGAGGCGGTGGACAAGGCTTTTGAAGAGCGGCTGGGGCCGGGGGGCTGGCGGCTCCTCAGGGAGTACATCTACGTGTTGATGGGGGGCGACAGCTCGGGCTACTCCACAGAGCAGCTCAAACTTTTGGAGGCTCAGAGGGCTAAGCTGGCGGCGAATACGAGCGACGCGTGGTTCTTCGCCCGGGTGGGGATCGAGTTCGGCATCGCGGTCAAGTGGGCGTTGAGGGCCGTGGAACTTCTTGACGATGTCCAGGCATTAGAAGAGCTCATGAGACGTCTCGGCGAATTTGTAGTAAATGGGAGGACTGCCTTGGCTTTTTGCCCAAGGCTAAGAGGTCCTTTGATGGCCGCGGCTATGTACGTGGCGTTGTCGACGGCCGGCCAGACGCCGGAGAAGGTGGGGCCGTATCTCGTAAAGCCCGTCAACGACGAATTTGAAGTCATCGATACGCGGACCCGGGAGGCTTTTAGATTTCGGCATGACCTCCTGTGGGGGTCTGTAGAAAGTTTTAAATAGGGAGCTGAGGAGACGCCGTGAGGCTTACTGCGTCTTATATCCCCATCTTCGTGGCGCGTATAGGCTCGGGGGCAAGCGCCTTCTTGGTCGTGAAGCTGGCGAGCGGCGGCAATCTCGAAGCCGGCATCGTCCTAGCCGCGTACCCCTTCTTGGAGGCCCTCGGCGCGTTAATAGCGGGCCGGTGGTCCGACACGTTAGGCCGCAAGACGACGCTGGTGACGGGCTACTTCGTGAGGTCCCTGGCTATGCTCCTCCTGGCATGGGCCTTCTACACCCACGAGGCGCCTTGGCTCGAGGCCTTGCTCAACGGCGTGATTGGGTTCACCACGGCGTTTATCCTAACGGCGTCTCTCGCCATGGCCACTGACCTCACGGAGGTTAGAAACAGGGGCCTCGGCATGGGCGGCTTCGAGTTCATCAACCTGGGAAGCTACGGCGTCGGCTACCTCCTGGGCTCCTTTCTTTACACGGTCTTCGCGGGCCCGGCGGCCTACTTGACGATAGCGTTGCTTACGACAGCCGCAACGCCGATCTTCGCCAAGTTCCTCCCCGAGACGAGGCCCGCGGCGCCTGTAGGAGGCAAGTTCCTCCTCTCCGTCCTGCCGCCGTCAGCAGTGTTGCTGTTGCCTGTCTGGTTTGCTCTAACCACCATCATCGGCCTCGGCATGTATGCGCCGAGAGTTCTGCAGGTGAAGGGCGTCGGCAACAGTGGCGTCGAGAATCTGGTGGTGGGTTTCCTCTTCGTAGGGGCTTTGTCTGTGCTCGGCGCCGGGGCTATCTTTTTCGGGAGGCTTGCAGACAGGTGGGGCCGCGTAAAGACGTTTAGGCTGGGGCTCGTGGGGGGTCTCCTGGCCCTAGTAACGCTGAACGCCGCGTTGCTCCTAGGCCTCGGCCCCGTGGAGGCGGTGGCGCTCACGGCGCCGCTTCTCTTCTTGACCTCCGCCATCGGGCCTAGTATACTTGCCTTAATCGGCGACGAGGCAGATATAAGATACAGAGGCACCACCATGGGCATATACAGCGTGATGCTGGGCCTCGGCATAGGCGTCGGCAGCCTCCTCGCCGGGTTGATGGCCGAGCTGTATCGACATGCGGAGATCAACGGATTAGCCGCCGCCGCGCTGGGCGTCTACGTCTCCATGGCTACGTTACACATAGTGTTGTCGAGGACATACGGCGTCTACCTAAAGGAGACCGCGGTGTCGACGCCTCGTTAGTGTTATAAATAGGTATAAATGTGGCATCTGATGTTGGGGTGTGTCTTGGGCACTACAGGGAGCTTGTAAAAAGCGGCAGGTACAAGGCAAGTAGCCGGGAGGCGGCGGAATGTCTCTCCCTTCTCTTCGGCAGGTCAATTGCTGTGGGTGAGGAGGTGCGTCTCGACGAGCTTATGCCGAAGCCGAGAGCCCACCGGGTGTACGACAGCCCACTGGAGCTCCTTACGGCGGGGTGGCCCACGCCTCTTCTCAAGGTGTCGGGGCCTCCGAAGGAGGCCTACGCCAAGCTTGAGTGGTACAACCCCTTCAGTGCCAGCGTAAAGGACAGGACGGTGTACTACTTGTTGAGGTCGGTGGAGGGGGAGAGGGTGGTAGAGGTGTCTAGCGGTAACGTGGCCGTCGCGCTTGCTGCCGTGGGCAACGTCTTGGGTAAGAAGGTTAAGGTGTACATCCCGACGGCTGGGAGATACGTAGCGCCTTTTCTAGACTTCCTTGGTGTTGAGTACCAGGTGCTAGACGTCTCCATGACCGTGGAGGCGCTTGAGCACCTCCAGAAGGACATAAGAGAGGGCGCGGTGCACCCCAACCAGTTCGGCAACGACATGAACTTCATAGCCCACCTCAGAACCGCCGCGGAGCTGGACTGGCAGCTGTCTTCTGTGGGGAGGCGGCCCGACTACATCATCGCCGGGCTCGGCACCTCCGGCCACGCGTCGGCGCTTGGGTTCTACTTCGGCGTGAAATACGGCACGAAGCTAATAGGCGTGCAGCCGAGGGACTGGATTCCGGGCATAAGGCGGGTGGAGACGGGCATGAAGTGGATATCTCTAGTAGAGGCGGAGATAGTTGACGTGTCGCTGAGGGAGGCGCTGGAGGGGGTGCGTGAATTCGCCAGGAAGACCGGCCTCCTCATCGGGCCCAGCGCGGGCGCGGTGTATAAGGCCTTCACGGCTCAGCGGCATGGGGGCGTCTACGTGTTGATATTCCCCGACAGCTTGATGAAATACGCCTTGTTGCTGGAGCAGTTGCGCTAGCTCCTACTACGCGTAATACCAAACAGTCGCCTCGTTGCCGCGCCGGCCCCAGCGCCCGCAGACCCCAGATAAGTTGCGCCGCAGATCCATTTTTGTACCGATAAACAGCACCTCCCATGGTTGTTGAGCTTGTGGAGAAACCGCTTCCCAAGCCTTCTGACGAGGGCTACGTGGAGGCTAGGCTTCTGGAGACTTTGGGCGAGGCCCGGCTGGCGTTGGAGTATCTGAAAAGGGGCTTCACCCGCGACGCCGCTGGGATGACTTTCCACGCCTGGAAGGCCCTCCTGGCCGCTCTGCTGCGGCTTGAGCTGGACAAGCTAAAGGCCATGGCCAAGACTGAGGAGCGGAGGTGGCTTGAGTCGAAAGCCGTGCCACGGATCCCGACGACTAGGATGAAGGAGTTGGGTAGGCTTCTAGAGGAGGTGGGTCACTACGGCATCTCCGCCTGGACCGCAGTAGCGCTTGACCTCCACGACTACCAATACCACGGGCCGGATCCAGACGCCGTTTTGTCTAAATACGCCACGCGCCAGTCGGCCGCCGCAGACGTCTTGCTACTCCTCAAAGAACTCACCGGACGCGTCGAGACGCTGAGGAGCCGCGTCAAGTGGGGCGACGAGCTGGAAAAGGCGCTGGAGGAGGTGAGGAGGGCCTTGGCGCGTTAGTCCTCCAGCGCCCTCCTGACGGCTTCCCTGTGT
>JAVVGH010000116.1:0-3892 GCA_032249215.1 Pyrobaculum sp. | reverse complement strand
AACTGTTTTAAAACTAGTTGAGGGTAGAGCCATGAAAATCGAGGGTGTAATAGCTGCGACGGTTACCCCGTTTACAAAAGATGGGGTGAACTACGGGGGGTTGAAGACGCTCCTCTCTAAGGTCGTGGAGGCTGGCTACCACGGGGTCTTCCCCACCTCCTCGACGGGCGAGGTCACTAAGCTCACCCCCGAGGAGAGGGTGAGGGTTATGGAGGTGGCTAAGGAGGCGGCGGGGGGCAAGGCGCTTGTGGTGGGGGGCACGGGGACGGGCGACCACCTATCCACCATAGAGATAGCCAGGAAGTACAGAGAGGTGGGGGTGGACGTGCTTCTCATCACGCCGCCTTACTACATCCAGTACGACTGGGCCGCTCTCTACGCCTTCTACAAGAAGGTGTTAGATAAGGTGGACATGCCTACGATCCTCTACACCATCCCGCTGGCCACCGGATACAACATACCGGTGGAGGTCTTCGAGCTTGTTGCTAACGAATACAGCCAGGTGGTGGGCGTCAAGGACAGCTCAGGCGACTTCCGCTACCACCTAGACCTCATACACCTCCTCGGCAGGAGGCTGTCAGTCCTCCAGGGGCTGGACATGCTCTTCGTGCCGTCCCTCGTCATGGGCGCACATGGGGGGGTCCTCGCGGGGCCCAACTTCCTCGGCCGCATCACGCTTGAGCAGTACCGCCTCGTGAAGGAGGGCAGGATCCAGGAGGCCGTGGACCTGCACAACAAGTTGATGCCGCTGTGGAGGTTCATGGGCGGTTGCGGGCTGGTGGGGAAGCTGGGAGGCAAGTGGCCTACCCTCTACAAGGTCGCCGCCCAGCTGGTCCACGGCATAGACATGGGCCCGCCGAGGGAGCCCCTGCCCCCCATCGACGACAAGGATAGGAAGGAGCTGGAGAAGCTCCTCAAGGAGCTGGGCCTCATATAGCCCGTGGGGGTCGTAGACAGGAGGGTTTTTGAAGCTAGGAAAAAGGCTTTTGTGGATCGGCTTGAGAGGGAGGCACTGCAGGAACGGGTAGACGGCGATGTCCTCCCCCTCCTCCGCCTCCTGAACCAGCACCCGGACATATACACCACGTCGAGTTGTAGCGGGAGGATAATGGTGGCGGAGGCGGTTAGGCCGAGCTACAGCAAGGGGAGGGGGTTCAGGCCGGTGGCTAGGTGGCACCACCCGGTGCCGCCGGAGCTGGTGGCCGAAGCCGTGGCCCAGCTGGACAACGCCTGGCTCATGGTTAGGGGGGCCATCCTGCACCTCGCGGCGGCAGACGCCAAAACCGCCTACAGGCTGGTGGAAATCGGCAGGGGGACTGGGCATAAACACAGCGGGATAATAGCCATGAACCGCGGCGGCATCTTCGTGGAGATACTGGGCGAGGAGCGGCTCGACATACCGCTGAAGCGCAACGGCGCGGCGGTGACAGACGTGGCCGTGGCTGTGGATATGGCTAACAAGACCTTGGTGCTGGCCAAGCTGAGGCTCTACTGGCTAGCCGCTAGGCTTGAGGCGGAGCTCTTCGGCGTAGATGCGCCGACAAGCGAGGAGATAAGACGCGCCATTAGACGCGCCGCGTCTTGCCTAGGCTGACCCACGGCGCTACGCAACATTTTTTAAATTGGATACACGCCGTACACATGGCGAGAGCAAAAACCGCCACCGCCCTCTCAGACCCCAGAAGAGCCCTCATCCTCAGACTCGTCGAGGAGAAAGGCCCCATCACCCAAGCCCAGATGTCCAAGGCCCTCAACATGTCGTGGGGACGGTTGCAGTGGCATCTCTACGTCCTAGAGAGGGAAGGCAAAATCAGAAGGGTGACTAAAAACAGCCTTACCTACTACGTATCAGCAACGGCTCCTATTGACTTTTCGTCAGATTTAGAATAAGCGGGTTGTAGACCTGGGGCTTGTTGAGGAGGGCTATTGTTAGCGTGGTGTTTCCGCCGTCTATCTCCCTGGGCACCACCACATATGGAGGCGCCGAGATGGAGTATCTGCCGGGCGGCAGACTCAGCCTCACGGCGAATGTCTTATCCGCCGGCACAAGCCCCAAGACGCCTGGACCGGGCAACGTGCGGTTGTAAGCTCCTCTAAACTCCACCCGTTTTATACACGAGACGTAAACCACCTTGTCTATCCTATAGCGTACGCCGAGGTATTCAACAGCCTCCACATCGAGGGGGTTCTGGGAGTCCAGCTCCAGGTATATGTTCACAACGCCCAGCCTCTGAGTGGCGTTTATGTCGTAGGGCTTGAAGAACTCCTTCTCAAGCGCCATCCGGGAGGCCGTCTGGAGGCGATACGTGGCGTTGCCGGCCGCGGCCTTAAAGACGTAGAAGGTGACGGGGTCCTCCACCCTGGCCCGCTCCACAGTCACGTTGAAGTAGTAGAGGTAGACCCCGCCTAGGCCGGCGCACTTCAAAACCTCCGGCGTAGCCACGTAGAGGGAGACCGACAGCACCCGGGAGGAGGCCGTGGGCGTGGGCCCGGGCTGCGTCGTGGTGTTGGCGGCTGTGGGCAGGGGCGTGGTGGTCGGCGTGGTGATCGTGGTGGTTTGCCGGGGGGTGGGGGTTGGGGTTGTGAAGTGTACGTAGAGGACGTAGGTTAGTGAGGCACCTGCGGCTATCAATATGGCGAGGGCTATGATAACCGCGTAGTTGCCCGCCGAGGTCATAACGCCCCGTTGATGTGTTCTACGAGGTTTTTGAGGCCGTGTAGGTCAACGGCTCTTTCGGCGTCTACCGCGTTTAGGTTGAGGGTGAGGGCGGTCACCGCCACGTTGCCCTCCTTCAACACGACGTAGATGTCTGTGTCTTGCTCGGGCTCAAGGTCTTTGCCGTATAGCCAGAAGTAGTGGACGCCCCGCGGGTCCGTGCGCCTCTCCACAAGTTGCGCATACCTCAGCTTAGCCGCCCTGACAAGACGCGCTGCGACTCCTCCTCTGAGTCTGCGGGGGAAGTTTATGCTGATGACGTCTACACCGGCGGGCATGCCGCGTCTCAACACATAGTCGGCGGCGGACCTAACCACGGCGGCCATCACCCGCAACGCCTCGGCGTCGTTGAGGACTTCGTCCCAGCTTTCTATATGGGCCGAGTAGGCCACGGCGGGGATCCCCAGGAGGGCGGCTTGAAAAGCGGCTCCGAGGGTGCCTGAGGAGAGTATGACCTGGAGCGAGGTGTTATCGCCGAGGTTTATGCCCGACAGCACCAAGTCGTACCTCCTGCCGAGGCCCAGCGTGGCGAGATACACCGTGTCCGACGGGGTGCCGGAGGTGGCCACCGCCCTGAAGCCGCATATATCCACCTCATACATCCTCAGGGGCTTGTGTAGAGTTATGCCAAGCCCCGTCGCCGACTTGGGCGACTCAGGCGCCACCACGTCAACCTCGCCGAGCCCCGAGGCGAATTGATGCAGGAGGCGAAGCCCCGGGCTGTGGACGCCGTCGTCGTTAGTGACCAGAATCCTCACAGGAGAGGAGAAGCGGGGATATTTATGGGTTAGCCACTAGACGAGCTGAAGCTCGATCTTAACGGTGTCGGGCACGCGAATAGTCATCAGACGCCTCAGCACCCTCTCGGAGGCCTCCACGTCTATGAGGCGCTTAGATATGCGGAGCTCCCAGTGGTCGTAGGTGTGGTAGCCCTGGCCAGACGGGGCCCTCCTCACCGTCACCATGAGCCTCCTCGTGGGAAGTGGTATGGGGCCCCTCACCTGCACGCCCATCTTCTTCGCTAAGTCCACAATCTCCCTCGCCACCTGGTCCACATCTGCGGGGTTGGTGCCGTATAGCCTAATCCTCACCCTTCTCTTAGCCGCAAGAGACATGAAGACCCCACGAAAAGAGGGTATATAAACCTTACCGCCGCAGACGCCGCACAGAGGAGGC
>JAVVGH010000115.1:0-3903 GCA_032249215.1 Pyrobaculum sp. | reverse complement strand
CGTCAGAAGAGCCATAGCGCTGTATCTCGCCGAAAAGGCGAAGAACGGCACGCCGATGCAGAGGGAGATCGCCGAAAAGCTCCTAAAGAGACATCCTCTTTTTCAATCTCCCAATGTCTTTCTGCATCCTTGAGGCTGGTGTCGTTAGCGCCTCGCGCCGCGTGAAATCGACGAGTCCATGAGCTACTGGAGGTCGACGTCTTAAGCTAACGACCGTGGAACAGAGAGGTGAACGGAGGCGGCTGGGGCGTATATTGAATTGAACGCGTCGAGATTGCCGGCGTATGGAATCGGCACATCTCGCAACCGACACATAGAGTTAACTTCATCTATCCAGCCACGCCAGAAGAATCCGTGGATGCGGCGGCCGGGATTTGAATTCCCGGGGTTTTCCCTCCCGGGATCAACGGCTTGGCAGGCCGCCATCCTAAACCAGGCTAGACTACCGCCGCTGTGTAGGCCCTACGGGGCATCTTTTTAAATTTTTCTCCTCTTATTTTAGCCGTTCTTTATAAATAGTACCCAGTTGGCAGGAACCATGTCGAAGAAGCAGAAGCTAAAGTTCTACGACATTAAGGCGAAGCAGGCGTTTGAGACGGATAACTACGAGGTGGTTGAGAAGCAGACTGCCCGTGGGCCGATGATGTTCGCCGTCGCCAAATCCCCATACACAGGCGTAAAGGTGTACAGGTTGCTGGGTAAGAAGAAATAGAAAAAGATTTTTTTCTCTCCTCTTTTTTTCATATGCCGTATAGGTTTCGTGGTGTGGAGATTTACTGGCTTGGCCACGACGCATTTAGGGTTGTGGGTGGGGGCGTCGTTCTCTACATAGACCCCTACCAGGTACAGGTCGGGGAGCCTAAGGCAGATGTTGTGTTGGTCACGCATGAGCATTTTGACCACTGCGATCCGCCCTCTATACAGAGGGTGGCGAAGCCGTCTACTGTGGTTGTGGCTCCGAAGGTGGCTAGGCAGTGCGTTGCTAAGGCGATGCAGAATGTCGTGGAGATTGCGCCAGGCGAAGTGAAGACCGTGGGAAATGTAAAGATGGCGGCGTATCCTGCCTACAATATAAACAAGTACAGAGACCCGGCGCGTGGGGTTGTGTTCCACCCAAGGCAGGACGGGAGGGTGGCCTACTTGATAGAGCTGGAGGGCGTCAAAATATTCCACGCGGGGGACAGCGACTTCGTGCCTGAGTTTAGGGAGGTCAAGGCCGATGTGGTGCTTGTGCCTGTCTCCGGCGTGTACGTAATGACCCCAAGCGAGGCGGCGGAGTTTGTCAACGCCGTGGAGCCTAGGGTCGCAATTCCAATGCACTACGGCTCAATTGTGGCGTCTGAGAAGGAGGCCCAGGAGTTCAAGAGGCTTGTGAAGCCGGGGATCGAAGTAGTGGTTCTGCAACGTGAAATATGAAGGCCGCCAGCAACGCCGCAACGATCCCGAGGTAGGCCTTTACAAACTTCTCTATTTTTACCACCCTCATGGAGAAGCTGTAAGACGCCACCAGCATAGCCGAGTAGGCCACAAGCGTGAACGATATGGGGATGCCGGCTAGTATGCCGATGAATGCGCCCACCGCAACCGAGAGGTTTATCGCAACTGCTGTTCTCGACCTAAGCGCCACGAGGTCCGCAACCCACCGCGAGAAGCCAAGGCCCAGGTAGGTGCCCAACGCGGTTGCTGAGGCGGTGAGGATCAGGTTGTGGGAGAAGAGGGCCACGTTGTTGTAGCCGAAGGCGTACATCACCAAGAAGAGAGAAGGCAAGGGGAGGCCGCCGCCTCTCTTCAGAATCCTGCACCATACATATGTGGCTAGAGAGACCGCCGGCGAGGTCAGCCAGAGCACGGCGGCTTCCGGCTTGAAGGAGGATATGGCGTATCCCACCACAGACACGGGGAGGCTTATCTTGGCTAGGGAAAGTAGAAGATACAGGAGGGCTATGTAGAGAAACGTGGTGAGGTCCAGCCGCAACGGCGTCATGGAGCTGGTGGCTATCCCCAGCAACTGGGCTACCACGGCCACTGCGAGGGCCTTCCTCGGCCCTACACCGGTGCCCCAGGCTGTGGGGCCTAGAAGGACAAGCGAGTTGTTGTAGACTAGGAGGAGGGCGAGGACAAACGCGTATATATCCTCCATCACGCGGAGGACAGCACCGTGGCCAGGTGGTATGCGGCGTCTTGAATGTTATCTGCGATCTTATCCGCCGTGTACACCAGCGAGACCAGGTGGTTGAACGCCACGGCGCTTAGCTCAAGGCCGTATATCCTGTCCAAAATGTTCTCCTTTATTTCGTCTATCTCCTCCTCCAGCGAGCTTATGAGGCGGGCGTAGCGGCGGATGTCATCGACGCCTCTCGCGTTGAGCATGTTCTGCAGGTACTCAAGCATGGTCTTTGAAAGGTCTAGCATCTCCTTCACCTCCGCAGACACAACTGCGTAGACTTGTTCGTTGGTCCAGAGGTGGTGTCCCCTCTTGACCTCCTTTATCGCGAAGTAGATCATGTCGAGGACGTTGTCCACGTTGTCCAGCATCACCATGACCACGTTTGTTATCGTCGGCACCACCGCCCCCTGCGCCACCTTATCCATGAGATCCCTAACAATCTCGTCGCCCTCCCTCTCCAAGGCCGTCGCCTTCCTCACCGCCTCATCCACCGCGCTTCTATCTAGCGACTTGTTTAGTATTAATCCTTGAAGTATGAGAAGCGACTCCTGCGACAGGGCTATGTGGTCTCCTATCTTCTCTCTTATGTCCTCCAAGCCTGTGGAAAATATCTTCTTCAGCCGCTGCACTTCATTACACGTTTGTCGTTATTTATTAACCTCACGTCTGATCCACCGCGTGAAGGTCTGAATCGGCACATAAACAAAGCGGAACTCATCCCTCCACGTAGGCATGACGCGGCCCCTGATGGGGATCTTGGCGCCGCAGAACTTGCACCGGTACTCCCCGCCCCGCTCCACCAGATTTATTTCCAGAATTGAGAAGCCCCTCCTCCTTATCACCACGCGTCCGCATTCTGGGCAGTACGTGTGCTCATACCTGTGGCCTGGCACGTTGCCCACGTATGCAAACCTGGCGCCCTCTTCCTTAGCCACCTCCACGTGCCTCTCCAAGGTCTCCACGGGGGTCGGGGGGAGGTGTTGCAGGTTGTAGTCGGGGTGGAAGCGGAGGAAGTGTATCGGCACGTCGGGTCCCAATATGTCTATAACGCGGCGGACCAGCCACCTGGCCTTCTCCAAGTCGTCGCCGATCTCAGGCACAACCAAGTCGGTTACCTCAACCCATATGCCGTATTTCTTCATCTCCGTCAACGTCTCGAATATGGGCTCTGCGTCTGGCACAAGCACATATTTCCGAAGGAACTTCTCATCGGCGTTGCCCTTGAAGTCCACGGTGGCCGCGTCGAGGAACTCGCTGGCGTACTTCACCGCCTCCGGGGTCATGTAGCCGTTGGTCACGAAGGTGTTGAACAAACCGCGTTGACGCGCCAAGACGCCGACGTCGTGGGCGAACTCCATAAAGATGGTGGGCTCGTTGTAGGTGTAGGTGATGCCGTGGGCGCCGTAGCTCTCGGCCAGCTTCACCAACAGCTCCGGCGTGGCCTCGAACCCCTCCGCCCTCCTTCTCTGACTGAGCTCGAAGTTTTGACAGTACTGACACGCCCAGTTGCAGCCAAAAGTCGAGAAAGACAAAACCATGGCGCCGGGGTAGAAGTGTGTAAGCGGCTTCTTCTCAATGGGGTCCACAGCAATCGCCGAGATCAAGCCGTAGACGTCCAGCCACAGCTTTCCGCCCCGTACGCTTCTGACCCCGCAGAAGCCGGTCTGCCCCTCCCTCAGCTTGCACCTCCTGGCGCAGGCTACGCACTCGAACCTGCCGTCAGGCAACGACCTGCT
>JAVVGH010000114.1:0-3917 GCA_032249215.1 Pyrobaculum sp. | reverse complement strand
GCCTGCGCCTCGCCAAGGCGCTGGGGCTGGACATGGAGAAGGTGGCGCAGGTATTGACCGGCGGCGCGGCTAGGTCCGGCTCCATTGAGCTGTATTTGCCCAAGCTCCTCAAGGGCGACCTCTCGCCGGGGTTCAAGGCCGCTCACCTCAAGAAGGATCTCGCATACGCCATGGAGCAGGCGAACCGGCTGAGCCTGTTCCTCCCCGCCACGTCGCTGGCGCTGGAGCTGTATAAGAAGATGGTGGAGAAGGGGCTGGGGGAGCTGGGGACCCACGCGCTGGGCGAGGTGTATTAGCGGAATACTTAAAAACGAACGTTTTTCTACATATATGGATTATTTTAGAAGTTTACAAAGTTTTTTGGTGCTACTGCAAATTCTAGGCCGCTTGAGGGCATAAAAGTTGTTGAGTTTTCGCACTACATCCTGGGGCCTAACGTCCCGCGTCTGCTGGCTCAGCTTGGCGCCGAGGTGGTGAAGGTGGAGCCTCCGCCGCGGGGCGATAGGTGGAAGTACGCCCCAATGTGGGGAGGCAAGGGCTTCTACAAGGGCATGCGTATAGACTACCTCTACCTCAACGCCAACAAGTACTTCTTGGGGCTCGACTTCCGCAAGGAGGAGGGGTACAGACTGCTGATCGAGCTGGTGAAGAAGGCGGACGTGTTTGTGGAGAACATGGAGCCGGGCACCCTGGATAGATACGGCTTGGGCTACCTCCAGCTGAGGGAGGTGAACCCCAGGTTGATATATTTAAGCGCCTCGGGCTACGGTCAGTTTGAACCTCTCCACAGGCTCCCCAGCTACGACATCATCGGGCAGGCGGAGTCCGGCATAATGGACACCACGGGGTGGGAGGAGGACGAGGTGGACGAGCTTTACAGGTTGCCGGACTACCCAGGTGACTGGCTCCCCTCGACCATGGCTGTCAGCGCCGTGTTAGCGGCGTTGATATATAGGGAGCGGACGGGCCGCGGCCAGTATATAGACTTGTCGCAGGCGGCGAGCCTGCAACGGTTTATGTATCACTTCGTATATATGAGCGCCTCGGGGAGGCTGAAGAGGAGCGGTTTCTTCGACCCGTTTGCGCCTGTGTCGGGGGTTTTCAAGACCCGCGACGGTAAGTATGTGGCTATTGCGGCGATGACGGAGGGCCAGGTGAAGGCGTTGGCAGGGGAGGTGGCGGGCCTCGTCGAGGCGCTTGGCGACAGATGGAGAGTATTCAGGGTCGTGCAAGAGTGGGCCTCTGGGAAGACGTTGGAGGAGGTGCTTGAGGCGGGTAGGCGGCTCAAGGTGCCGATTCAGCCCGTGATGACGGACATCGACGTGTTGAGGGATCCGTGGCGGTGGGAGAGGGGGTCCGTGGTGAGGATAAACGACAGACTATACGGCGAAATAGTGGTGCCGGGGCCGTTGTTTAAGATGGCCGGGGCGGACATCGGAGTGAGGTGGGTGGCGCGGCCCGTGGGGTACCACAACAAGCTGGTGTTGAAGAAGTGGCTGGGGTACAGCCCTGAGGAGGTTGACGGGCTTGTCCAGAGGGATGTCTTGGGGTATTGGGACGGCCAGCCGGGCAACATGCCGCCGCCTGGCTGGAAAGCCGATGAGGACCCGGTGTATCAAGGCGAGAGAGACGAGGTATGATGGACAGAGAGGCCATCTTGCGGGAGCTTTTTAGGCCCGAGGGGAAGCCGGCCGCCCTTGAGGGCGTTAAGGTGCTTGAGATATGCGGCGTGAACTTCGGTTGCATGATAGCGGGGTCTCTACTGGCGGAGCTGGGGGCGGAGGTGCACACAGTGCCGGATGAAAGAGCCGTGAAGATCACTGCAGATGAGGTGTACATAGAAGGCGTTGGGGTGCCGTATTTCGTCGAGGGGAGGGGCAAGAAGAGGGTGGAGTGGCGCGACGTGGAGTCGCTTCTGCCGCAGGTGGACGTACTCCTCGACGGGCTGGGGCCTGGGAAGCTGGCGGAGAGGGGGCTGGGATATCCGGACCTCGCCAAGAGGCATCCCCAACTTATCTACGTAGCTGTGTCGCCCTTTGGCCACTACCCGACGGCTAAGGCGAGGGAGTATGCCGACGTCCCCGACTCCGACTTGACCGGGCAGGCCTACAACGGCTACATGGCGATGCTGGGGAACCCCAGCCTGCCGGAGCCTTACTCCTACCCCATAAGGGCGGGTATATGGCTTGCCTGGGCCTTCGCCGGCGCCGCGGCGGCCATGGGGGCCCTCTCGGCGTATTGGCAGAGGATGAGGACGGGGAGGGGCACATTCGTCGATGTTGCCACAAACGATGTCTTGTCCGTTGACCACCCGTACCAGATAGGCGCCGCCTTCGTACTCGGCGTAGCTAGAAGGAGATCCCCCACGATAGATGCCAACCTCTACGTCACATACACCACGGCCAGGGCTAAGGACAGGTTCGTGGCAATAGCCACTGTGATATGGCCCGAGATCGAGGCCTTCTTCGAGATCATAGGCAGGCCCGAGCTGGCGGAGAAGTGGAGAGACGCCATGACGCAGGTGGAGAAGAACCCCGAGGTGATTAAGCCTCTGGAGAAGGAGGTCTTCGCCGTGGTGAGGGAAATCCCGGCGGAGGAGCTTATTAGGAGAAGCCGCGAGAAGGGGAAGCCGCCCATTGCCGTTGTGAAGACGTTGGAGGAGGTGGCGTCTCAGGAGCACTGGAGGCAGAGGAGGGCTATAGTCGAGGTTAACTGCGGCAAAAAGCTACTGAGTCCCGGGACTCCCTACGCCATGTCGGAAACCCCCGGCAGAGTCAATCCTCCTTGCTGAGCCTATAAACTCCCTCCTCCACCTTTTTGAATACGTAAACCCCCGCCTCTGTCCTAACCACCACCTGCCGTGGCCACCTGGACGCGTCGACGGCCACCTCTCTGAAGCCGGCCTCTCTAAACACGGCCTCTATTTCGCCGGCGGGCAGATCCTCGGGGATGAGCACAGCGTAGCCGAAGACCCCAGTCTTTATGAGCTGTGCCAGCTCCTTCCGGTCCTCGGCCTCCGTGATGTCGTAGAACGACCTCGGCTCCATGACGCCGGTGCTCCGGGAAGTATATATAGTTTAGAGCTCCATGGCGTATAGCACATGTGTCGCGTACCGTTCCTTGTAGCCGTCGGGGCTCAGCGAGGTGACGTCTACGCCGGGGTCCCCCACGGCCCCGCCGAAGGAGAATCTGCCTAGGTAGAGGGCGCCGCCGGAGAGACACGGGGTCCCCCTGCTCAGGATATCCCAGGGAGACAGGGCCGTGCAGACCCAGGGCTCGTCGGGGAGGCAGGCGTAGCCCCTGCTCCTCCCAAGCGCCTCCGCCACCGACTCGTACGCCTCGAGGCCGGAGAGACATCTTCCGCCGGCACCGCCGGCCGGCCTGCCGCCGTAGATGCTGACCCGCTCCTTGAAGCCCACCTTCTTCACCAAGGCGTGGCTCGGGGCGTTCCACTCAGCCACGAGAAGCGTCGCGACCGCCGCCCCCCTCCTCCGCGCCTCCTCCAGGAGGAAGCGGGTCATGGCCTCACCGACCCCGCGGCCCCTCAGCTCTGGCCTAACCCTCAGCCCCTGGAGGTAGACCGCCCTCCCCACCTGCACCATGGCGGCTACCGCCGCGATGCGCCCCTCCCAAACAGCGACGTATGCCCTGCCCTCCTTCACCCACCTCCCAATTACGTGCGGGATGTAATCGCCCCATTCCCATGTGTCCATGGTGAAGGACACAATCTCCGGCACGTCCCCCTCCTCGGCCCTGCGGAAGCTTAACATAAAAAGGCGGGTATTCCCGCAGTTTTATGCCTTTTCTCTACAAGGTGGCCTACGACGGGACGCTTTTTTACGGGTTCACGGGGCACCCAAGCTCCGTGGAGCCTGTCTTGAGACGGGTCTTCGGCGAGGTGCTGGGGAGGGGGAGCA
>JAVVGH010000113.1:0-3926 GCA_032249215.1 Pyrobaculum sp. | reverse complement strand
ACGACCACCACCAGCTCCACCTCCCAGTCCAGCTTCTGCACCACCTTATGCTTGACGACAGGCCCCTCATGCCCCACCAGGGCGTTGGGGAACTTAGGGAAAAAGTAGGGCTTCTCCGGCGGCTTAACCCCGGCCTCCTGGCCATGCGCCTTGTAGTTGACAGCCACGGCAAAAATCTTCTCCGGGTTGGGCACCGGCGGCTCCCACTTGATTTCGGAAGGCTTCAAGTAGGCCTCACCTGGCGCGTGTCTTTCAAGATACCTCGCCACCTCCAGGGCGGGCCCTCCCAGGGCGATGAGCCTCCTCATGTCGAAAAGGAAGTCAGGGGCCTCAGCCGCGTCGTATGTCAGGAGGTACGCTTGGGGTAGGTCTATGATTTCGCCGTTTTTGAAGAGGCCAACCTTCCTTACGCCGTTTTTCGTGTAGGTTAGTAGCCGCATGTCACGGCCGGGTTTCGACGTTATTAAGTTTTGCCCAAAATATTTGTGGGCTCTGCCCTATATTTAAAACTCTGGGGAATTTATACGTCTTACGTACTCGTCCCTTTTTATGCCAAGGACATGGGCTAGGTGATACAGGAGGAGCTGGTGTACGCCCATCTTGTAGAGGGTGTGGAGTCTTCCCTCCTTTAGGAGCGGCCAGTATCTGGGGTCTATGCCGTATTCCCTCATCACCGAATCCGGGTCCTTGAGGAACCTCTCCCGCACCTCCGGCTTGAGGTGGAAGTCTCTGAGGAGGGCCTCTATCCTGAACTTGTCGGTGGCCTTCATGGCGTCCAGTAGGCCCAGGCGGAGCCTATGTTGTAGCTGGGGACGTAGTCCAGCACGGTGGCCGGCTTGCCCCTCATTATGCCCCACACCACGACCCAGTTGAGGATCTCGTAGGAGCCTCCTCCCGTGGAGAGCACCTCCTCCGGCGTCAGCTTAAGCGCGGACTCCACGTCGCCGCGGGTCAACATGCCGAGGAACCGTTTGTCGAACTCCTCATCCACATACCCCCACCTGGGCCCGCCGGGGTCGTGGGAGAGGCCTCCCGTGGCAAGAGCCGCCACGCGGAGATCCTCGGGGAACTGCTCGACGAGCTCCCGTAGGGCGAGCCCGAGCTGGTACCCCCTCCTCAAAGGGGGCAGAGGCTTCACGAAGGCGTTTGTCAAAAGCGACACGATGGGGTACTTTATGACGCCCCCTTCACGGTCGCTTGCCAGGAAGTGGAGGGGGTTCATCGTGGCATGGTCGAGGAGGGGATTCGCCGAAAAGGCCACGTCGAAGCCTCTCTCCAGGAGGCCGGCGAGGATGAAGCTTGTGAGGTCTGTGTGGAACTTGACCCTGTATTTAGGTATCCGCAACCACTGATGGTCGGGCGGGCCCTCGCACGCGTCGGCGGTCACCATGAGGAACTGGGGGATGATTTCAAACATGTAGGTCACGTGGTCGTTGGCCACCACAAGCAACACGTCCGGCCTAGCCTCCTCAAGCAAGGCCCTAAGCCTGTCATAGTTCCGGTAGACCCTTAACCTCACCTCCTGCGGCTCCTCCTCCGCTCTCGCCGTGATGCCCGGCGCATGGGAGGCGGCTAGCCCGATTACCAACTTAGCCATATGCCAGGCCCCCATCCTCCCTTATAAAGCTGTTGCAAATATATACCATCTTAGTCGTATATATTTTATTTAATTCCCCATTTAGTTTAAGTGGAGACAACGGGAAATCCGTCGTGATTCTGCAGATCTCGCTGGGCGAGATCGAAGAGGGGAGGCCGGTCATAAAGGTCGTGGGGAAGGCCGCCGTAGGGTTGCTGAGAGATGGCGGCAGGGTATACGCCTTCGACCCCTTCTGTCCCCACTCTAGGTGGAACCTAGGCGCCTCCGGCAGGCTGGTACGCAACGACGGCCGGCTCTACATATTCTGCAAGGGCCACGGCGGCTTGTGGTGCCTAGATACCGGCGTTGGGATGGTACAAGGCAAGAAGGCGCCGCCTCTGAAGCTCTACAAGACGTGGATATCCGGAGACACCGTATACGTCGACTTAGACAGCCAGCGGGTTTTGTAGCACTAGGTACGTAGCCACCAGAACCCCGGTGGCCGCGTAGACGTAGTCGAAGTTTATGATCCTCTTAAGCGCAGAGAGGGCGCCCGCGAAGACAGCCGCCATGACGCCTGAGGCGATGTACACGGAGAAGATGTGCGCCATGTAGGCCCACGGGGAGAAGCCGCATAGGGCGCCCAGCAGAAGCCCGCCGCCGTGTGCCACGCCGACCACTAAGGAGGTAGCCGCCAGCGCCGGGGTTCTGGACCAGGGCCGCGCGGCGCCGTGGGGATTAAGCCTGCCGTGGAGAAGCGGCATGAAGGAAAGGGAGGCCACCGCCAGCGCCATCAGCGGACGCGCGTGCAGGAGCAGGACGGCGGCTGGGTATGTCAGCAAGATGCCCAAGCTGTGTCCGCCCCACAGCGCCGTGAGGGTCAGCAGAGCCTTCCCGCGGTCTCTGGTGAGCACGTAGCTGTAGACGGCGAAGAGCCACCCTCTGCCGGGGTCCACCCCGTGGAGGACGCCGAGAAAAACCGCGAAGAGGAGGGGGTCCATGAAAAAGGGAGGATTTACGGGAAGCAGAAGCTGTCTGTGGAGGCGTCGCCGCCCCAGAGGCGCACCTGGTGAGTCCTCGCCCTGCCGAAATCCACGAAGAAGGACTTGTCGAGCTCCAAACCGCCCTCGGGATTTACGTTGATCTTGGCCATCCAGCCTCTGAGGCCGGGGTAGAACTGGTTATCCCAGCTACTGTAGAGGCTGTTGGTTATGTAGACCCTCCTCCCGTCTCTGCTGACAGATATCATCTGCGGGGCGCCGGTCGTCTCTGCGCCGGAGGGGTGGGGCTCTCTGTGGAGTATGCCGCCTATCTTGACCCGCCCCGCCAGCCGCGGCTGGTGGGGGTTCGTGATGTCGTACTGCCTGAGCTCCCCTAGGCCCCAGAGGGAGACGTAGAGGAATCTGTCGTCCAGCGAGACGTCTATGTCGGTCACCAGCGGAGGCACGGTCTTCAGCTCCTTCAGCGGCGGCGGGAGGGGGCCCTCGGAGGGCTGCGCCTCTATCTCTATCACCTTCTCGGCGTGCCACCTGCCGTCTTCTGGGAACCAGAGCCATATGGAGCTGGAGAGGTCCTTCGTGTTGAGGACCACGTTGACGAAGCCCATCAGCTTGGTGGGGTCGTGGAGGGGCCTCACCTCAAGCACCATGCGGTGCTCCTCCCCCAGGTCTATGGAGTAGAGGTGCCTACGTCTGCCGAGGTCCCAGACATGGAGCTTGTGGCCGTATTTACCCGCGGCGAGGCACTCGGGGCTGAAGCCGTTTTCGAAGCACTCCGGCGTCGTCCACTCGCTCGAGATCATGACGCCGGAGGGGAGGTTCCACCAGAAGTCGTAGGCGTAGAACTGCGGCCCTCTGTGGACCTCCCACCGGCCCAGCGGCTCGAAGGTGTTGTGGTCTAGCAACAGGACTCCGCCGGGGCCTCCCCTCCCGTCTGGCCCGCCCAGCGCCGATATGTATATGGCGTCTGGGCCGCAGTGGACCGTGTGGTACTTCGTGTAGCCGGTCTTCTCCACGGCGACTTTTGGCTCGATTATTTTATGTATAGAGGGCTTCCTCTTGTCCGGCTTCGTATCCACGATATATATCCTGGAGGACTTAAGCCCTGGCACGATGAGGTACCGCCTCTCGAGGAAAGGCCTCGCGTTGGGGCAGTAGGCGGAGGAGCATGCGTTCCAGCCGAAGTGGTGCAACTCGTCGCCTATATCCGGCATCGGGAGCTTGTGCACGATCTTGCCATATGTTGCCGAGTTGGGGTCCACGTCAACCACCGCGAGGAAGTCGGGCTCCTCCACGCCGGTGCCCACATACAGCGCGGCCACATACGCCACATCCTCCGGCGGGCTCTTAAT